>JAAEPP010000963.1 GCA_024232495.1 Flavobacteriaceae bacterium | reverse complement strand
TAGACAAATATGTACCTAGTCTTCTCTGCCCTCCCATATGTATGGAAACGACTAGGAGGCTAATATGGCGGACCAAATGTCAATCAAAGCGATGAGAGAAATATAACAATGAGTTTCTACGTAACCAAGCCTCCAATAATTGTGAAATTCAAACCGATGACAGAGAAATTATTCTTTTAATCAGAAATTATTTTCATTGTCTCAAAACCTTCCTGGTCGATTCACAATTTCAGTTTTTCTCTTGATGCATCGCAGGCAAGAAACAGCTTGGAAAGTCTTGAAAATTATTGTTCAAGTTTGTTGAAAGCTGTTTGTTTAGGTCGAATGCCATTCTTGAACAATTTTTGTTAGGGATTGCTCTTTAGTCCATGGCAAGTTTATTTAAAACTATTTTTATCCAAGAACTTCAACATTTTTAAAGAAATTGATATCGAGTTGTATCAAGTGATTGACTAGGCCCAAGTTGACGTTTGATGGCAAGACGGCAAGTAATATTTTTATGAAGCAAGCTATATTGCATTATTTGTGAACTTTCCCCTACGCATAAAAGAAATCGGAGAACACCTCTATTCATATTGTTTCCATCACCGAGTTTTTTCAAAGCCTTTGGCAGTAGTAAGGAGTTATCATGGTGCAAGTGCATATGACATGCCTTTATTTCTCCATTGCAAATTCACCTTGTTAACCTTGCTGATGCCAAATATTTTTTGGTTGACTTGGGGTTTTGTGAATCAATAGAGAACGAGCCCACTTTTGAAATCCCATTATTATTTAGGTTATTGAATTGCTTTTAGAATTTTTTTATTATTTCCATTAAAAGAAAAACCCAACATATTCCTATTTTTTGTGAACCATTTAGTCTTCAAATAAAATTTTCGAGCATCACACCAAGCCTAAGATTTTCAATAAAAATTTGTCATGTCTAACTTTATTTTATATTCAAGCTCTAAATAAAGTTTCTGCAATTATTTCTCAACAACTTGATGTGTGATTCAGCTCATGTGGGTAGATAAGCGAAAGACAGATTGGAAATTTATTTCTGTGTCTTACTATGAAAATGATTTAATTTAGGCCTAAAGTTCGAAACGTTTCCATATTTATTGGAGGGC
>JAAEPP010000962.1 GCA_024232495.1 Flavobacteriaceae bacterium | reverse complement strand
TACCTCAGTACACAGTAAAAATTATCGTCCACAAATTTTATGGACAATGGCGAAATTCCACCCTATACTTTGGTCACTTTTTCGTCCATAATTCGTCCCTAAATTATCCATAAATTGTCCATAATTTGTCCCTAATTTTACATAAAGGGTTTCAGTAGTCATTTTGTCCCTAAATCGTCCACAAATTAGCCATAAATGGTCCCTAATTTCACAGTAGGACTTTTTGTAGCTGTTTTAGTGATTTTATCCCTAAATTATCCATAAATATTTAGGGACATAGTCCATAATGATGCTTTTTGTTTTAGATTCTTTAATTTAGGGATAATTTCCCTAAAAGTAATTCGGCTGCTGCCGCAGGGGGCTGTTGGGCCCTTATCAGGGAACTTTGAATAGGTACTGATAGAAGTAACGCAAGGTAAACGAATAGATAATTTGACAATTTATTCAAGTTTCAAAAACAGAAATAAAAGGCTAAATACGATAACACTAGGCAAGTATAACGTCTTTTTGCTCTTATATATTCGCATGCTTGGTCTTAAGTTTCCATTTTTAAGTTTCCTTTACTTGGTCATCTTTGAAATTGGGGTGTCTTTAGTGAAGCTGTTCTTGTTCTCTATTTCACCCTGAAGAGAAAAGTAAAAGTAAAGGTTAATTATCATAAAGATAAC
>JAAEPP010000961.1 GCA_024232495.1 Flavobacteriaceae bacterium | reverse complement strand
TGTGAAAGTCACAAAGATAAACTTTGCATTCTGGGAAAACTCTTTCTATTTCAATTTTCATGTATAAATTCAAGCTTTTAATTACAGGGTTTAGCAATAATAAAAAACGTAATTAAGTATAAGCTTTGGACACTTGAAAAGAACTCAAAAGAGCTATCGAGCCAAGTGCCCTTATGTTTAACTACATGCCAATATAAAAATTTAAGTTACATGAATTGAATATTGCAAACAGTAAACAGTAACAGAACAGCAATGAAAAAAATTAAAGTAAATTAAAATAAAGAATAAAAGATAAGATTAAAAAAAAATAAGAATAAAAGCCAAAATACTACATTATAGCAAATAGCAACATCTCAATAACAATAATTATGGTATGAGGAAATTGAAGTCTTTCGTCTAGGAATCGTTTTCAAGGAGCCATAATTTAAGAAACTTTTTGAAAGTAAATTTTGATTTGCAAAGCCTAATATCTTTTGGAATGTTATTCCAAATTTTAACTCCATTGTTAATCACACTATTCTGCATTGAATTTGTTTTTATAGCAGGTTGAGAGAAAGAACCCGAGGTTGCTTGCCTGGTTCTTATGGAGTGTTTAGTAGTCGTCAATTGAAACAAATCACAAAAATGCTTTTCCAAATTGTTATTATTTATATCAAACATAAATTTAGCACATTCATTTTTGTAACTGTCTTCAAGACATAACAATTTCAGTTTATTGAAGAGAGGTTGACTGTGAGCTCTTTGTGATTGGAAAGTAATCAAACGTACAGCACGTTTCATGTTCTTTTTTAAAGGGTCTAAAATACTTTTATAAGTTCCTCCCCAATTTATTATACCATAATTAATGTGTGGTTGAATAAAAGCGTTGTAAATGTTAATTAGAACATCATTGCCAACAAAGTGTCTCAAACGAGCTAATATTCCCACACCCTTTGATATTTTCAAATTAGTTTGTTGAACATGGGTTTTCCAATTTAGTTTATTATCTATTAAAACACCAAGATATTTCATGCTCTGTGTTTCATCTAATTTTTCATTGTTGATATGGATTACAACTTCTTGGTTTATTCTTTTGTTTTTTGGGGAAAATATTAAATAATTTGATTTTTTTGTATTTAAAGAGAGTTTATTAGCAATTAACCAGTCAGAAATGTTAGTCAATTCTGCATTGACATTTGATTCTAAAGTGTCTATATTATCATGTGACATAAAAAGACTTGTATCGTCGGCAAAAAGGTGAAAGTCAAATTTTTTGGAAGAATTAGGTATATCATTTATGTATAAAAGAAATAGTAAAGGACCAAGAACACTACCTTGAGGTACACCATAGGAAATATCAAGACTTTCTGAGAGCTCACCACCAATAAAGACACTTTGTTTTCTACCTTTCAAATATGAACGAAACCATTCCAGTGCAACACCCCTTATTCCATAATACTCCAATTTATGCAAAAGAATTTCATGGTCGACTGTGTCAAATGCTTTTGCAAAATCGAGAAAAATACAACAGGAAAATTGCTTGTGTTCAATTGCATTTATCAACTTTGTTGTAACATCAAGTATTGCAAGGGTAGTGGATTTGCTCTTTTGGAAACCAAATTGGTGTTTGAAAATTACCTTGTTTTTTTCAAGGAAGTTGTTTAACCTGGTGTACATAAGTTTTTCGATAATCTTGTTAAAAATTGGAAGAAGGGAGATAGGGCGATAATTTGTTACCTCAAATGGTGAATTAGCCTTGAATATTGGTATGACTTTAGCATACTTTGATATCTTAGGGCAGTAACCTGTAGAAAAAGACTCATTCATAAGTATAGTTAGTGGTCCTACTATATCGTCTTTGATAGCCTTAACGATCTTAATTGGAATATCATA
>JAAEPP010000960.1 GCA_024232495.1 Flavobacteriaceae bacterium | reverse complement strand
TTAGTAACTTTGAAATAATTAACACAGAAATAAAAAGAACTAAGGAAAGACCCTTTATAAGACTCTACACCAAAAAAAAGCACCGAACGATTCTTCAACAATATAGCTTCAGAATTATCAACCATAAATGAAAGCTTAAACATGCAAGGAAATTGTAATGTAAATGACCTATACAGGAAACTATTTGAAAAATTACGTGAATTACTTGATTTGTATTTTCCTAAAGTAAGACAATCACGCAAACAAGCTAAAGACAAGGATTGGATAACAAATGGAATAAAGAGAGCAATTAAATATAAACACCTATTATTCCAAACCCAGCTAAAATATAGTACTAAAGACAATATAGAAAAATGGAAAAAATACAGAAATGTTCTCAATAAAGTAATTAAGGATACACAGAGAGATTACTATAAAAATAAAATTAAACAATATAATAATAATTGTATTGGATTATGGAAAACCTTAGGCAGTATTATCTGTAATAAGAAAAGAGAGACACACATAAATAAATTAAAAATCAATAATCAAATCATAAATGATCCGGCTCAAATTGCAAATACAATGAATAACTATTTTACAAACATAGGACCTGAACTGGCAAAGAAATTCCAAAATAATACTGATAACAATTTTATGAATTTTATGGGAGAAAGTAAAAAACAAAGCATGTATATGTTCAAAACAAATCCAAATGAAATTTACAAATTAATAAACAAACTCAAAAACAAAAAATCATCAGGGTTCGATGACTTCTCACCGAATTTTTTAAAACTCTGTGCTCCCTATATATCAACTCCTCTTGCAAACATATTCAATGCCTCAATATCCAAAGGAATTTATCCTGACCTACTTAAAACAGCCCGTGTGACACCAATTTATAAAAAAGGAGCTAAAAGTGACCCAGGAAACTATAGACCAATTAGTGTTCTTAGCCAAGTAAACAAAGTATTTGAAAAAAATCTACACAAAAGACTTTTTAAATATCTAACTAAATTCAAAATTCTATATGAATACCAATTTGGATTCCGAGAAGGTCACTCAACCACACAGGCACTAATTGAAATAACAGATAGACTAAAAAATGCTATGGATGCAAAAAAGTTAACATGTGGGATATTTATTGACCTGACAAAAGCTTTTGATACAGTTGACCATGATATTCTCCTTAAAAAAATGCACAACTATGGTATAAGAGGCAATGTAAATAATTTATTCAAAAGCTATCTATCAAACAGACAGCAGTATGTAAAAGTAAATAACGCAAATTCAGAAACTAAACCAGTAACATGTGGCATCCCTCAAGGATCTGTGTTAGGCCCACTACTATTTATAATCTACATAAATGACCTAGCAAACTCTAGTAAAGATGGACTATTCAGAATATTTGCAGATGATACTGGCATCTTCTGCCATAGTCTTAGCCTAAAATCATTAGTTGAAAATGCTACCAGAATAATAAAAAATGTAGATGAATGGTTCACTGCAAATAAACTCACGCTGAATGTTAGCAAAACTTCATTTTTAATATTTAGATCAAAAAGAAGTAACATCTATAACATACCAGACACAATTGGCT
>JAAEPP010000959.1 GCA_024232495.1 Flavobacteriaceae bacterium | reverse complement strand
TTTTAACTAAAAATGGGGAAACTTTATTTAGTTCCAACACCAATAGGAAACTTAAAGGATATTACTTTTAGAGCAATAGAAGTTTTAAAAGAAGTAGACTTTATTCTTGCCGAAGACACTCGAACAAGTGGAAAATTGTTAAAGTATTATGAGATTACCACACCCATGCAATCTCATCATATGCATAATGAGCATAAAACAGTAGATCATATAGTTAGAAGAATTTCGAATGGAGAAACAGTAGCTTTAATAAGTGATGCTGGCACTCCAGCTATAAGTGATCCAGGATTTTTGTTAACTAGAGCTTGTGTCGAAGCTCAAATTGAGGTAGACTGTCTGCCAGGGGCTACAGCATTTGTCCCTGCATTGGTAAATAGTGGTTTACCAAACGATAAATTTGTGTTTGAAGGTTTTCTACCAGTAAAAAAAGGCAGGCAAACGAGGCTAAAATTATTGGCTGAAGAAACTAGAACTATGATTTTTTACGAATCTCCTCATAAACTAATCAAAACACTTAGTCATTTCGTTGAATATTTTGGTGCGGAAAGACCTATGTCCGTGTCAAGAGAAATCACTAAAATTCACGAAGAAACGATACGAGGAAACGCACAAGAAGTATTGAATTATTTCACTACAAAGCCACCCAAAGGAGAAATTGTGATTGTAGTTGGCGGTACAAGTTAACCGACAATTTTCCATTAAAAGGGTCTATCTCCAAGGTAAACCTAACAAAAATCATTATTTAGCCTATTTGTTAATTGTAATTTTGCTTTTTAATCTTATCAAAATATGGCAAATCATAAAATTACGACTACTTGGATAAATAATGTTCTTTTAGAATCAGATAATCCTCACGGGAACTATGTGATGATGGAACCCGATTCTAATTTTGGAGGAACTAATCAAGGGTTAAACCCAAAAGCGTTAATGCTTTCATCTTTAGCGGGATGTACTGCTTTAGACGTTATATCTTTATTAAAAAAAATGCGAGTTGACTTAGATAATTTTAATATAGTGGTAAATGGGGAACTAACCGAAGAGCATCCTAAATATTATGGTAGAGTAAGTATTGATTATTACTTCACTGGGACAGATTTAAACGAAGAAAAAATTAAAAAAGCGGTTACACTTTCTGAAGAACGATATTGTGGAGTCATAAAAATGTTTAGAGCTTTTGCTGATATTAGTATCAATATTCATTTAAAGGATTAGGATCATACTCATAGGCATAATTTTGAAATCATATAGAAAATCGTATTTTTCTAGTTACCTTTACCTATAACTTCCCTTTTGTAATTTTAATTTAGTGCTTTTATGCGTTGGACAATTAAACCAAAACCAGATCCAAGTAAAGTTGCTCGTTTATCTCAGGAGTTAGCAGTCGATTCGACGACTTCCTTTTTATTAGCACAGCGGGGAATAGAGACTTTTGAAGAAGCTAAAAACTTTTTTAGACCCGATTTAAATGACTTACATGATCCTTTTTTAATGAAGGATATGGAAAAAGCAATTGCTAGAATTGAAGAAGCAATTGAAAATCAAGAAAATATTTTAGTGTACGGAGATTACGATGTAGATGGTACCACAAGTGTTGCCTTAATGTCTTCTTATTTGTTGTCATTTTACCCAAATGTTGCCACGTACATTCCAGATAGATATGATGAGGGTTATGGTATATCTTATAAAGGAATTGATTTTGCTGAAGACAATAATTTTAGTTTAATCATTGCTTTAGATTGCGGTATTAAAGCCATCGATAAAGTAGCTTACGCTACTAAAAAAGGAGTTGATTTTATTATATGTGATCATCATAGACCGGGAGCTGAAATTCCGAAAGCAAAGGCAGTATTAGATCCTAAACAAGAAGATTGTGAGTACCCCTTTAAAGAATTATGTGGTTGTGGAGTAGGTTTTAAACTCATACAAGCATTGGCATCCAAAAAAGGAGAAACCATTGA
>JAAEPP010000958.1 GCA_024232495.1 Flavobacteriaceae bacterium | reverse complement strand
TCTGTCCATGGGAACAGCGTAAAACTTATTACAGCGAGGGTTTCTTATAGTTCCCCCTAAAACTTGGTGAAAACTGAGCCCCGCAATAAGAGTTCACCTCAATTTCTTATAAAATACGCCTTTCGCATGGAATAAAACGATTCCGTTTGCTCTAAAACGTTGTAAACATATGTATTACAACATTTCTCTCCATGGGAACAGCCTAGAACTTATTGCACCGAGGTTTTCTTATAGATCCCAATGAGACTTAGTGAAAACTTAGCCCTGCAATAAGAGTTCACCTCAATTTCTTATAAAATACGCCTTTTGCATAGAATAAAACGATTCTGCCTGCTCTAAAATGTTGTTAACATACATATTCCAACAGTTCTGTCCATGGGAACAGCCTAAAACTAATTACACCGAGGGTATTTTATAGTTACTCATAAAACTTAGTGATAACTCAGCCCCGCAATAAGAGTTCACCTCAATTTCTTATAAAGTACGCATTTCCCATGGAATAAAACGATTCTGTTTGCTCTTAACGTTGTAAACATACGTATTGTAAC
>JAAEPP010000957.1 GCA_024232495.1 Flavobacteriaceae bacterium | reverse complement strand
GGACTGGTTGCGTTCAGCTGTTTCTTATTCAAGGTCAAAGATTTCCTCTTCACTTTCTGCACCACCATTCACAGCCTCTTCATCATCTCCATCATTCAAAACCTCTTCGCTAGGTATTGAAGCAGTAGCCCCCTGAATCCTCTAGACTGATGAGCAACCACCCAAAATCATCGAAAGAAGGTCCCAATGTTGTACTATGAGCTTGCCACTACCAGAGCGAGTACCTTCAACCACTGCTTTTTTTAAATTGCAACAAATTTGTTTCACTTTGTCTTTGATTCTTAAGGAGCCCACTTTCGCGTATCTTCTGTCCTCTGCTGATGAAGTAATTATTTAAATATTTTTAAGTGCAAGAGTATTTAAACCTGGGGGCTACTACCCCAAAAATGAAAAAGATTAATGACGGATATTTGTTTAAAATTCGAGTTTTTGGAATATGATCTTCAAATTTGTTGTAAACAGTACCATTCAGGTAGTACTACCACCTTTTTTTGGTTTCAAAATGAATTTTCGAAAACAAGAGAATCTGAAACTGGGGGTTACTACCCCCAGAAATGACAAACATGGACGACGGATTATCGTTTAAAATTCGAGTTTCAGGAATATTGCCTTCAAATTTGTTCTAAACAGTACCTTTCAGGTAGTACTACCACCTTTTTTTGGTTTCAAAATGAATTTTTGAAAACAAGAGAATCTGAAACTGGGGGTCACTACCCCCAGAAACGACAAACATGGACGACGGATTATCGTTTAAAATTCGAGTTTTTGGAATATTGCCTTCAAATTTGTTCTAAACAGTACCTTTCAGGTAGTACTACCACCTAATTTTGGTTTCAAAAGAAATTGTCAACCACAAGAGAATCTCAAAGTGGGGACTGTTACTCCTAAAATGACAAACATAGACGACGGATATTCATTTACAAGACGAGTTTTTGGAATATTTTTTTTTAAATTTTTTCCAAAAAGTTTTTGGGATTGTCTTCAATTATTTTACTGTTCAAGGGTCTTTGTCTGCCAGACGTCATGCATATTTGATTTTCTATTTTTGCTCTTATTGATTGTGAAGACTGAAGGATTCGTTATCGGTAACAGGAAGCCCTTTCTCAGCTTTGTTTTTTCTGGGACGCTTTTATAAGATATTTTGGGGTTTGGCGACGCATATTGGGTCAAGCGAGTGAGCACATTTAGACAATTAGTTATAATTTGTACGTGAAAAGAATAGTTGCGAACGGTTGAAATACTACATGCTTTCCTACTATGGCGGCTGCCATAGGAAGAAAGGTTTGCAACTTTGATCCCTAAGATCGTTGGATACCTCAGACCTCTCGATATCAAAATTGTTCCCAATTGTTTTTTTGCAGAAAAGGGCCATTAGTATTTTTGGAATTAATTGTTCATTAAACAAAATTCAAAAAACCCGTGATTGATATCGAATTGTTCTTTTCAAATTTTCGGACCGATTTTAGGAAAACTTTTGGACCGACAGCAACATTATTGGGGGCACTTTCCCATTCCAAACCCCCTGTTATGGGTACACCTTTATTTGCTCAGCTTTTTCTATTTGATGCAGCTACTCTCTTTCAATTTTTGGCTACACCATCTTCAAGTTCTTGTTCGAAAGTGTTCACACTGTTTTCGAGATGCTGCAAGCTTCTAATACGTGCATTACTGGCCAACTCAGATGTCATGATATTCAACAATTTTTGCAGGGATTTTTAGAATAAGGAAAAAATTTTTTTAATAAACTATTGTAGCCAGGCGCGGATCCAAGGAGGGGGGCGGGTGGCCATGGCCCCCCAAAGTGATTAACTCTCAACGATCAAAAATTTGCGAGAAAAGTAGTT
>JAAEPP010000956.1 GCA_024232495.1 Flavobacteriaceae bacterium | reverse complement strand
GCACTGCTCGATTAGTTTACCTATTCAGTGGGCCTTTAATGCTTGACACATAAACCCATACCTTGCGAAGAAAGTAAGCGTATGTGCCTATCAAATATCAACAACTTTCTCTCTCTCTTCCGAGGCACAAGGACGACTGTTACAAATCAGCGGACTGCCATGATCATAATATGCCAAGTCTGAAGACTCTATCAAGATCAAGGGTCACCCTAAGGCGTCCCATTTTCCAAAATGGGCAGTTCTAACTTAATTTTGGGCAACTCTAAATGAAAAAGGCAGTTCTAAACATTTTATTTTGGATTTCTCAGGTGAGGTCGGTATAGAACAAAGAAAAGGAAAATGAAGAAAAACTAAGAACTTAGCTTGACTGGTAAATGCAATGCTCGTGGTGGAAGAATTATGCCTAATAATACATAACCTAGCCTAGTAAGCTAAAGCTAAGGCCTAGTAACATCACATTTAAACAAGCAAGTGAAGCAAATGCGTACAGTTACAAGCATGTAAGGCAATGGTGATGGGTTATAAAGGGCAGTCTTGCATTATTTCAATTTAACAATTGCTATCTACTCTAAGTACTATTATTGTACTGATTTTTGCTGTTTTTTCTAGTTTCATTCAACACATTTTCATTCTTTAAAAAGTGTTAAAAAAGCTGTGAAATGCATTTTTAGCATCTAAGGCATTCTATTTTAGAATTTTTTCTGGGGGAGCATACCCCAGACCCCCCTAAGATAGCCCAAAAAACTT
>JAAEPP010000955.1 GCA_024232495.1 Flavobacteriaceae bacterium | reverse complement strand
AGATGCCTTTACAGTTGGTGAAAGTGCATTCTAGAGGCAAACTCCTTTGTTACAAATCATTATAATCATTCCATTTTATATTGATTATAAGTTTGGAGATTTGTAGTTTGACGTGTTTCATAGTTATGAAGCTACTCGCATATTTGAAAGCTGTCCTAAAATTTTTTGTTTGTTTCAGGTATGAAAATGGACAAAGAAGTTATTATCAAAAAAAGATAAACCAGGACAACATTACACTCAATGATTTTAACAAACTTGCTAATTCAAATTCTGCAAGTATGACTGTCAAGCAATTAGGGAAAGACCCTTTAAAATGGTTTGGAATGTTGGTGCCTAGATCCTTGCGCAGAAATGCTTTCAGGATTCTGCAGAGAAAGCCTGCTTAGTGCTTGATGTGAAATAGCAAATCAAGAATTAGAAAAAAAGAGAAAAATTCGAATGCGAAGTTGAGGACGATACAGGTAATTAAGTAGGATTATGAAGAAAGAGTAAAAAGTGTACTGTCTTGATATAACTGACATCTATTATGGTATATTTTGATGGAAAAATTGGAAATTCGGCCTTTCGGAGTAGCAATAATCAACATTGTTAAATTGTTCCAAAAAGGCTTTTAATAAACTCTGGATTTTTCTGGGAGCAATATAGGCTAAAATAGCCCTAGAAAACACATAATAACACAAAAAAAAAATTTCCTTCAAAATCAGCTAAAACTTGAAAAAAACCCAATGGTTCGTTTATAGTTTCGTCAAAGTAGGGCCAAAATAAATGGTTCCAAATATGTTTTTAATTGACCCAGGACTGTTCAGGGATAAATATTAGGCAATAACAACCCTTGAAAACGCATAAAATCAGCCAAAAATATTCTTTCAAAACTAACCATGCATTGGTAAAAGCCTGATGATCAGCCCATGGTTTTTGGTCAAAATTGGCTGTTTTTATACTCAGGCCTGTTCAGGGATCAATATTTGGTAATAATAGCACCAGAAAAAACATAAAATCTACAAACATATTTCCTCGAAAATCAGCCAAAAATTGGAAAAACTTCAAAACGGAACGGGATCCTTTAGAATTAGTATGGAAGAAATGCGTCCCCCAGTTTGCTTCTTGGGCAAGTTTCCAGTCAGGTACGATTTGGAAATTATTTGTAGTGAGTGCCCCCTAAAATTCCTGCACTACCTCAAATATATCAGTACTTTATCACAAATCTCCTTTCTACAACTCTTACTTTAACTGCAACCTGAAATCTAACCTCAACTTTAAACCTAACTTTAACCTCAAAGATGACACTAACTCTAACGCAAACCCTAACCCCTAATGCAGCTACTGATCTACTCCTAAACCCAACCCCAACCTGAACCCTGACTCTCGAACCAATTTAGGCTTATAAAAGACCTGAAAATGTACGAAATCTATGATAGT
>JAAEPP010000954.1 GCA_024232495.1 Flavobacteriaceae bacterium | reverse complement strand
TTTTGGTATTTATTTACGACTCATTAAAAACTCGAAAAAATGAATGATTTTATACCATACTTTGCAGGAATAATTACTTTTCTTTTTGGAATCGCATTCTATTTAGCTTTACAAGAGTTTAAAAAACTTAAATAAAGATAAAAATCTGTTTATGATTGAATATCATTTCGACTGTCCACACTGTTGGGAGCAACAATTAAAATTGATTGATAGTTCCATAAACAATCAAATTTTTATCGAAGACTGTGAGGTTTGCTGTAACCCTTTAGAATTTAGCATAGTAATAGAAAATAATGAATTAATTTCATTTTCTGTACAATCTATAGAACAGTAATGATACCCTATTAAATGGATTGAAGATAAGAGATGTTATTGAACTGTCCATTTCATCTTTAATTGCAATTAAAGATACAATTTATCGAATTAAAATACTAACTCAACTAAACATTTTAACCTTTTGTCGAAAGAAACGATTAATTTATTTCCAATAATTTTAAATTTGTATTGGTTAGTTATTAATTCCATATTAAATTTATTTAGATGGATTTTAACAAAGCATCATCTTAATAGATGGTGCTTTTTCTTTAAAAAAAGTATCGTAAGAAATTTAACATATAGATACTATTAGGCTTCAAAAGGATGTCGTTAAACATAGTTAAAAAGCCCCTTATCTAATTATTAATAGAAACAGGTTTTATAAAATTAAATTTGATTGATTAAAGATTTTTTTTTCAAAAAATACTCTTTTTTTAAATACAATTCAATTATATCCCCACTAACACCATCTTATAGTTAAGATGGTGTTTTTTTATATGAGAGTAATTTGTGAATATTTTTATTAAGAACTACTTAAAACAAAAAAAGCCTCTCCGTTTAGGAAAAGCTTCTCATCGGTTTAACTACATAAACCTCGTCCTATTTAAAGGACTCAACACAACATTTTAATTGCGGTCTGGACGAGACTCGAACTCGCGACCCCCTGCGTGACAGGCAGGTATTCTAACCAACTGAACTACCAGACCGTGCTTACAATATCACTATTGCTTGTTAGCGAGGGCAAATATACA
>JAAEPP010000953.1 GCA_024232495.1 Flavobacteriaceae bacterium | reverse complement strand
GGCCTCGATGTTCACCAGCCTGGAGAAGAGACGGTCAGCCCTGGCAAAATCAGCTCTCTACCTGGGGGCGGCCGAAGCCGCCTGGATGAACTGCGAGCCCTGCTTGGGCCGAGCGCCGTAGTTCTGGTTCTCCTTCCCCCCTGAGCCGAACCCAGAGCCCTGTGCCGCCGGTCCCGAGGTGGACGGCCTGCCACCCCCCGAGCTGTTGTCCGGGGAGAGGGGCTTGAGCAGCGGGGTCTTGTTCCTCCTGCTGAGCATCAGCTTCCGGTCGTACTCCTCGCCCTCACTCCGCTCATGGCTCCGGTCCACCTCCGCCTTCCGGCGCGCAAGCCGGGCCGAGTCCTTGGCCACCCGCTCGCTCCAGTCGGCGCTCCTCTGGGCCTCGGCCTCCCGAGCCACCACCTGCTCTGACCTCTTAACCGTGTTCATGCTCTGCGGGGTGTGGTAGCCGGCGGCCTCCGTCAGCTTCCCCTTCTCCGGCGTCTTCTCCTGCGCGCTGGTGGTGGTGGTGTTCACGGAGAAGAAGCTGCCGTTGGGGGAACCCAGCAGGGAGTCCTCCCGAGCGTTGAGCTCCTCCAGTTCAGTCTCCTTCTGCCCCAGCGTGGTCTTCTTCAGGGTCAGCACCTGGCGCCGCATCCTCTGCCCCGGC
>JAAEPP010000952.1 GCA_024232495.1 Flavobacteriaceae bacterium | reverse complement strand
CTTCCAAAATTCGGGAGTTTGAGCGCCTAAATTTCATTTTCAATAGTTTTTTAGGTACATTTTCATCAAAAAGGGGGGGTTTAACCCCCATGGACCCCATGCTGGGCACGTCCTTGATATATATGTATATATAATGGCACCTAAACATATTGTGGAATCATTGGATAACTTTGTGATACTACCAAATTCTAGTCTAGAACTTTGCTCCACTCATACCAGTAAAACCGGAATTTACTTGTTAAATTGGGGACAGAACTGGTATCAGCCGTGGAAGTAATTGTTTCTGAACTTTTATTTCTTAGTATCACAAAACCTATCCTTAATTTTGTCTAAGTCCTAATGTTTGTATATTAAATAAGTACGGTGGTCAAACATTACAGGACTTTACTCTGAGATGAACTAATAATATTTTCTCTAAATATTAATAGGCTTAGGACCCAAAGTGAAACTTTTTCTGATATTAATATTTTAAGAGAAAGTGTATACATTTTATTTCTCATCTAATATAGCATGATTTTCAAAATTAAAATAAAATTACTCAGCAGAATAAATGCTACAAAAAGAAGGATAATTTACCAAAGGGGGGAAAATATGAAATGAGTGATATATATATATATATTACTTTGGTTACTTTGGTGTATTCACTGCCCTTACCAGGCTGATGTTGTTTGCCTAGGCCAGCGGGGCTACCCCTAAGGGTCACCGCCTGGTGCGTAG
>JAAEPP010000951.1 GCA_024232495.1 Flavobacteriaceae bacterium | reverse complement strand
CAAATGGTTATCTGTCAGGATAAACAAACTAACCATGACTTTTTTTTTTTTTTTTAGAAACTACAACTACGGCAATGCTTTACCGGGGATAGAAGATTTCGTCTTGGAACTGATGGTTGTATGTCAACGGTTATATGATCTTGGAGACTCTGTTTCCATATTTCGATTAAATCTTATTCGCTATGAATGCAAGTCATAAAAGGATACGGAAGGCAAGCATCTTGTTAATGTTTTTTACAGTTTACTATTCCTACGGTCATACCACCTTGAGTATACCAGTCCTCGTCTGATCACTGAACTCAAGCAGGGTCGGGCCATGTCAGTACTTGGATGGGTGGCTTCCTAGGAACACATGATGCTGTAGGCTCTATTTTTTAATTTTCTAGGCTATCTCTTTTCATCGACAAATGGTTATCTGTCAGCATAAAGAAGCTAGCCATGACTTTATCACATGAACTAAGGAACTCCTACTACAGCAATACTAGGCCAGGAATCGCAGATTTTGTCTCGGAAATGATGGTTT
>JAAEPP010000950.1 GCA_024232495.1 Flavobacteriaceae bacterium | reverse complement strand
TTGAACGATATAATCTCGATAGCCCTTAAAAATTGTGCCTTCAGGTAGATCGCAATCCGGTTGAACGACTTTATCTTGGTGGATCACTAAGTCTTTATTTTTACTTTTTTTGGCCGACCCTGGACGCTTGTTATTGGATGCACCAGTTTCATTTTCAGACTTTTCATTATCTGTGCTTTTATCTAATTTACTGGCTTTGAATTTAGGGCGCTTTTTCTGTCCTTTCAATACACGAACTTCGTCTTTAAGTGTTTCAATTTCTTCGCGTTGTCGCTCAACAGTTTCACACAATTGCTCTATGATCCCCAACAAACTATTCACCAGTGGTGTTTGTTCTGACTCAGGAATATTTGGGAGTTGTATTTTCATAGAGATAACGGGCTTAAATTAGAATAACCCGCCTAGTTTGACTTACTGGCGGGATCAATCAATAGGATCCAGGAGATCCTAAAAAATATATTTTTAAACGCTGCTTTTTATGAGGTTTTGATCTCGCCACGGGTTATTGAGGTGTTACGATTATAAAAAAAAAGCGTTAGTTTCTTGATAACCCACTAAAGGCAGGCTATTAAAAAATCTTAATTTATAATCAATGTGTTGATTATTGTATTTTGTTAATTGGGCTCCATCCCGAGAACTGGCTGGAAGTGTATCGTTGTAACCTCTCATTCAATTGAATCTATTCAGGTAATTAGAGACTGAGC
>JAAEPP010000949.1 GCA_024232495.1 Flavobacteriaceae bacterium | reverse complement strand
GGTTTTTATGTGTTGTTTCTTTTGGATTTTGGTTTTTGGTTTTTTTTGGATTTTTTTGGTTTTTTATTTTTTGGGTTTTTTTGTCTTTTGGGTAGTTTTGGTTTTTTGGATATTTTTTTTTTTTTTTTTTTTTGCTTTTGCTAGCTGGCTTGCTTGGCTGGGTTGAGCAATATACTTTTCTAAACCCTGCCTACAAATCCCTCCCGGAATAGACCCGGCCCCTGGAGGGGATTCAAGACCAAGTCCAAAAGTCCCAAAATCCAAAACTGTCCAAAATTCCAAAAGTCCAAAAGTAAAAAACTGTCCAAAAATCCAAAAATCCAAAACTGTTCCAAAGTCCCAAAATCCAAAAATCCAAAAGTCCAAAACTGTCCAAAAGTCCAAAAGTCCAAACCTGTACAAAAGTCCAAGTGCTCAATTTTCGTCACACCCAGGTCAGTGCTCAATTTTCGTCACACCCAAGTCTGTGCTCAATTTTCGTCACACCCAGGTCAGTGCTCAATTTTCGTCACACCCCCGTCTGTGCCCAGTTTTCGTCACACCCCCGACAGTCCACAGTGTTAGTCACCCGCCCAGCGGCGCCCAGGG
>JAAEPP010000948.1 GCA_024232495.1 Flavobacteriaceae bacterium | reverse complement strand
CAGTAGTATTAAAAGTTTCTTATTTTTATATACACACTTAACATCAAATTTTGCACTTTTACCCTCGCATATTTCTTGTAATAAAGTTTTTGATATGACAAGTTATATCGGAATCCCACTTACAAATACAACTAGACTCAACATCCTGTACTCCTCTAAATAAAAACGTGTAGCAAACTTAAATCAAGTAAAAATGTATTGTCGACATATTACTTTCCAGCTCAGAAAGTCCTCTTATTTTTTTGGAGTTTCTTTGAGATATAGATTTAGTTCTAAAAGTTTCTTGAATTTTTGGGGCTCTAGTACTAGGTTTCTTATAAGCCGGTTTCTTAAAAAAAACGTGTAATATAGGCCGAAACAGAAAGTCCATAACAAGGAAAGACAAAATAGCCTGTTTTAGGAAAGAAAAGCTCGCACTCACCACTCATTGATACCTGTAATTCCTCTTCCCATACAAACTCTATTTCCCTTGCCATTGAATGTTGAAATCAAGTATTGGAAACGCACATGGCATCCCATCCATCGATCAAATTGAAAACTTCACCTTGCTTGCTTTGGAAGGAAAGAAATTAGGCCCACGAAGAAGTTCGTGAGGGAGGACCAATCAACCAATCAGAACCTCTCTTTGATTACCGCGCGCGGAAGAACGCATTGACGCTATATGACCTCATAGGTGCTACCCACGTTTTTCGAACCCCAATTTTCACCCTTGTGGTCACCCTAATCTTACCAAACAATTTTATTATGATCACGGAAATAATGAATTTTCTTCTGCCATATAGATTTTTTGGTTTATTTTGGCAGCCGATGCGTGATTTCAAGTCAAAGTG
>JAAEPP010000947.1 GCA_024232495.1 Flavobacteriaceae bacterium | reverse complement strand
CTTTTGCTGACAAAACTAATGTATATTTACGGTATAAATGAGTTTAGGTCCTTAAATCTGCATATTGCCCATTTTTCTCTTATTGTTGAACAAAAAATTACCCCCAAAAAAAGAAAAAATAAATTTACAGATAAACTATGTACATATATTTAACTCTATTGAGCATTAGACCAATTTTAATAATGAAGAAAAATAAATTTGAAAAAAAATAAATTTGAAAAAAAAAAAATTTCAATAATTTTTTAAAGGATCTTCAAGAGAGTCAATATGAGAGAAATAGTCATGACAAGTTAGAAGGGAGTGAAGGGCTTTGGGTGATATTAAATTTAACCCTTCGGATTGGGTATTTACGAACATAGGAGGTTTTTTTAGGAAAAAGTATGAAATTTTGACACTTTTATGCTAAATCAGCCTCCCAGTTCATCCCTGCATTCAGAAAAAGGTTCAAACAATACTTTTTCACTACCTGGAGATCTGTAGTACACATTTATCAATGGTAGAAATAATCTCAAATGAAAAGTCGGAAAATATGAATTTTTTCGAAACTTGGTAAAAATGGTAAAAAAATATTGCTTTTGATAAAAAAATTATATTTTGCAGCATTAAAGTGCAACAAGAATGTATTCATATTGTTCGGGAGATCAAGACGCACAATTTAAGTACCCATTGAAGGTCCTAACCCCAATAGAAGCTGAGATAAGTCTAAAAAGCTATGCTCATAGCGATTTTAGAGGAAAAACTGTAAAAAACTATAAAAGTCTCGGTAGGGACCTGAAAAAGATATTCCTACCAAATAAAAAGTACTTTTCTGTGGTCACTGGAGGTAGTGGCAACTTTATGAACGGGGGTTTAATTGATTTTTGGAAATTTCCATTCTCACATCCCCCCTATTAGTAGAACTGGGCTAAGAATTTAATTTAATTTACTTTTTTTATATTGTTTACTGAATAGCTAGAGCAATACTAAGCACACATACTACTTTTACTGATCATATGGCTTTAGTATATGACCAAATAATACATAAAACTCCTACATTGACTTATTCATGGAAAATAGTAGCTGGTAACTCCAAAGGCAGTATATAAGCGGCCCCCCTGGAAAAATATCATCAGTGCAGGCTGAGCAGATCTTGGCAGTGTTGCTTGAGAGCAAGAAGAATTGCTAAAGCATCCGATCTGGCTGAAAACAGTCTGCTGAAGGGTTTGAAGCACCTCTATGTTCTTCTATCTCGTGTGTGCCATGACACGTGGCTCACACCATCAACATTTTAGGTGGTGGTACCAATGTCTTTGAAACACTTATTATGGCCCGCGAAGGCTTAGCAAAATCAAACAGACACAGGAGTTATGGCACACACCATCAACATTTTAG
>JAAEPP010000946.1 GCA_024232495.1 Flavobacteriaceae bacterium | reverse complement strand
TTTTGTGATACCGTTATATGTAACATTTCAAGAACAAAATCACTAGAATTCTTACAATTTGTGTCGTGGTCAAATGACGGCCAAAATGCAAGAATATTTTAGATGATTTTGTTTTTTAATGTCACAAAAACCGCCGAACCCGGGGTGTTTTTTTGAATCTCACTTCAAATCCATATTCCATGACTTCTATCGGTGCAAAAAGACATCCAAGGTATCTGAAAATACTTTCCGACTTTCCCGGACACACACACTGAGAATAGTTTTGGGTGTTTTTTAAACATTTCAAACTGGATTTCGTGAAAGGAAAGTACACGTCATCCAACTGAAAACGGGGAAACGTGAAAGTATTAGTATTATGTTTCGTAAACTTATTATTATTAGTATAATTCTATGTTTGTCATTTTATAAATTTAAAATCACATTAAAAACAGACTTGAAAATCTTTTTAAGACGTCGCATTGCATGCCATTTGATCCGGAAATGGTTCTCAATACCAGTAATACTTTTAAAGGGTTAAAAGTGACTAAAATGCGATTTTAAATCACATTGAAAAAACGCCCCGTCTGGTGACATTAAAAAAATCGTCTTTGCCAGATGCTATATTATGATCATTATTTTTGAAAAACTTCAAAGTATACATTGTCGTTACACAATATCGATATTCAGTGAGGACCATGTGGATGATATGCCCGCCAATGCACATAGGATCATCCAATGTGCTATCTCACGGGATGCTATGTACACGTTGCAATACAAATTGTAGCATGATGAATCCAAATAGATTCAAAATATCGAGCGTATTTCTCCTAATATTATCATCATCGACCTAAGCTAAGATGAAACAACATTTCAAAATCTAATGTATACTGTAGTACGATAAGTCTTCACGCAGATATGCCTCTCATTTTTGGTGCCGATAAAGGTTGAATAAATTCTGAGTTGAAACGGATGAAAGGGCTCCGTTCCAGTACCCCCAAAACAAAAAGAGACATTCATAGATGTTTTTTCAAGAAAAGAACATGTTATCATGTAAAAAATTTTCGTGGAAGCTACGCAATTTTTCGCCGTTTGAAAAATGTAACATGTACTGGTAATATTATTTTTTTCTTTCGTTTGTGTCAGAAAAAAAGTGTCGTCAGACAGACCCTAGCGTCCGTCCTTAACCCAAATGACCGAACGTCCGTCCTTGGGGGGGG
>JAAEPP010000945.1 GCA_024232495.1 Flavobacteriaceae bacterium | reverse complement strand
TTCTTGCCCTTCACGCCGCTGTTCCGATCTTCTTTCTGCTGTCGTTCCTATAAAAAGTATTGTTTCCTTTATTTGCCGTCCTATTGACTACAAAGTATCCATGCTATTGACCACACTTCATACAGGCAGGATAGCCGAGTGGTCTAAGGCGCTGGTTTAGAGGGACCAGTCACTTTTGTGGCGTTGGTTCGAGTCCCACTCCTGTCATTTTGTTGACCTTCCTATACAAAGTCTGGTTTCCTTTAATTTGAACATCTGTACATGGTATCTTCTACCAATATCCATCCTATTGATTACATATCATATAGCGAGGTTGGCCAAGTGGTCTAAGGCGCTGGTTATAGTCACCAGTCACTTTGGTGGCAGGTGGCACTCCTGTCATTTTGTTGACACTTCTATACAAAGTATTGTTTCCTGTATTTTGATCATCTGCAGATGGTATCTACTACCATCATGAATGCTTTTAACTACAAAACATATAGGCAAGATTGCCGCGTGATCTAAGGCGCTGGTTTTAGTCACCAGTCACTTCGGTGGCGTTTGTTCGAGTTCAACTCTTGTCATTTTGTTGACCTTCCTATACAAAGTATGGTTTCCTTTATTTTGAACACCTGCACATGGTATCTTCTACCATTATCCATGCTATTGATTACACAACATATAGTGAGGGTGG
>JAAEPP010000944.1 GCA_024232495.1 Flavobacteriaceae bacterium | reverse complement strand
AGTTAGTGAAAACTTAGCCCTGCAATCAGAGATCATCTCAATTTTTTATTTTTTACGACTCGGCCATCGAATAAAACGATTCTCTTTGCCCTAAAGCGGTGTTAACAAACGTATTACAACAGTTCTGTCCATGGGAACAGCCTAGAATTTATTACACAGACGGTTTCTTACAGTTCCCAATAAAATTTAGTGAAAACTTAGCCCCGCATTAAGAGTTCACCTCAATATCTTATAAAGAACTCCTTTCGAATGGAATAAAACAATTCTGTCTACTCTAAAACGTTGTAAACATACATAAAACAACAGTTCTGTCCATGGGAACAGCCTAAAACTTAATACACCTAGGGTCTCTTATAGTTCCCCATAAAATTTAGTGAAAACCTAGCCCCGCATTAAGAGTTCACCTCAATTTCCTACAAAATACGCCTTTTGCATTGAAAAAAACATTTCCGTCTGCTCTAAAACGATGTAAACATACTTATTACATCAGTTCTGTCCATAAGAACAGCCTAGAACTTATTACACCGAGGGTTTCTTATAGTTCCCCATGAAACTGAGTGAAAACTAAGCCCTGCAATAAGAGTTCACCTCAATTTCTTATAAAGTACGCCTTTCGCAAGGAATAAAACGATTCCTTTTGCTCTAAAACCTTGTAAACATACGTATTACAACAGTTCTGTCCATGGGAACAGCCT
>JAAEPP010000943.1 GCA_024232495.1 Flavobacteriaceae bacterium | reverse complement strand
TGGTGGTTCGTTGTTAGCTCTACTCATTCCATCTAAGTAACTTTATAGCTTTTTATACGCTCTGTGTTTACTAAAAAGCTCAAATATAACAAGCAATTAAACAAGGACAAAAAACAGTTGGCTTTTGCTCCTTCGTCGCTATTTTAGCCAACAATTTTTTGCCTGTTAATTGGGCGTTAGGGCTATTCAGGGTTGTGTATGCGAAAATTTTTAAGTATTTGCGGCCTTATGGTTACTTTTTTTGCATTTGGATTTTTATTCATCTTTATGCCTTTTCAAGTTTTCGAGGTTTTTCAGGCTTCTAACTCTCAAATTATAGATGCAGAGGTTATTTATTCAGAATTTGGGTACGAAAATGATTCAGGTGAAGAAAGCTGTTATATGGAAATTAAGCTTAAGCTTTTACCAAATGACGAAAACATACTTATCCAGGCTCAAAAGCCTGGTCACTTTTCAACATGTAGCTCAAAAAAGAGTTTTCAAGCTATATATCAATCAGGTGATTTTACAATTGTATATTTATCAAAAAGTGGAAAATATTATCTTTCTAAGGGGTCGTACATTGATGCTATAACTCCTGCATTATTTAGTGTTTTTTGGTTTTTACTTTTATATCTATACATAAAAAAATATAGTAATAGTATTCCTACGCAACAGCCCTAACAAGCACTTTAAACGGAACAAAAACAGTTGGCTACGTTCCGCTCCGCTTCACATTTTAGCCAACCATTTTTGTCCGCTTAAGTGGGCGTTAGGGTAATCTCAGGTATGGATGTTCTTTCTCAATTATGAAGTTTAAATATTTTGGAATTTTCCTATTAACAATATTTTTTTTGTTATTATTCTTTTTTGTAAGTTTACTCGGGGAAAATCATCATATTGATGATTCAATTAATAATTATTTTACAAAATTAAAAGAGGAAGACTTTTCAGGAAAATGCATTCCGATTTCAATTACCTCTGATGCGGTAAGTAATACAGAGTGCTCAAATGATAATTTTATTTTTATCTTGAGTGTACTAAGGCACTTTGATTTACTTGGCTCTAAATCTTATATGGTACATTTAAAGCGTAGCCATTTTTGGATACCTTATATCTCAAGTGACACTGTAACGGTAAGTTTGTCGCTTTCTGACAATACTGAGGGTGAATTAGCTATATTTAGTAACCCTCAATATATTTCAGAACTCTTTGTTGTTCAACGAAACAATTTAAGCTGGAGTATTAATGAAATTCGAATAGATGATCCTCAATTAATTAAGGCATTTTATCATTTTAAAAGCACCCTAGATTTAGACAAATATATAACCAAAACTAAAACTGGTTATATTTTTAACCAAGTTGAAATAGATAATTCAACAACAACGGAAGTTGACAAGATTTTGTTGAAATATAATCTTCAGAAAGTAAATGAGTTTTTAAAATAGGTGGGGAGAATAATTACCCTAACAAGCTGTTAAACAAGGACAAAAAACAGTTGGCTTTTGCTCCTTCGTCGCTAATTTTAGCCAACAATTTTTTGCCTGTTAACAGGGCGTTAGGTGCACAAGGAGGCCACATGCAATCTGCGGACAATCAAACTTTAAAGATTATCTCTTCGATTATTTTAGTTCAAGGGGGGATTTTACTTTATTGGTTCATGACAACGCCGAATTTCTTCGGCTCGTTAGGTTTTACTACATTATCAAATATAGGCTTTTATGCTTGGGGGGTAGCTGCTTTGGTTGTTATTGCCTATGTATGGGGGGCAGCAAG
>JAAEPP010000942.1 GCA_024232495.1 Flavobacteriaceae bacterium | reverse complement strand
CGACGTCCTTTCTCGCTTAAACAACTTTTTATTGATAAATATTTGTTTCGAATTTTTGTAAGCTCTTTTTCTTTTTGTGTCATACCTAAATATAACACTAATATCATATTATCCAAGTTATTTTATTACATTTCCTTAATTCCCATTCATTTTTTTGTAGATTTATAAAAATTTCTATTATGTTTTTTTTAATCTCTTTTTTCTTTATTCTAGAATATTTACCAATTAAAATGAATGGCATAAATTCTTTTATAAATGAAAGAGAATTATAAATATTATTTCTGATAACTTTATTTATATAAATATCATAATTTTTATTTTTTAATTTTTTTGTATTTTCAAAATAATTAAAAAAATTGTTAATAATAGATTTTAGTTTTGGTAGTAGTTTTTTAGCATTATTCCAATTTTTTGTAATGAATATTAAGGGGCCTTTAATCTCTTTGATTTTTAAATTAGCTGAGTTAATATTTGTTTTGATTTTTTTCCAATTAATATTTTTTCTAATATAATATTTGCCATCTTTATAAATTCTAAGCTCATTTAAAGCATCTTTAATATTGTTTTTAACTTCTTTTCCCGCTTGTGCAGATTCTCCTAACCACGATCCCAAAGAACCTTTTGAATCATTGACTAAATACCAAACTTTTAATGTATAACTATATGCTTGATTTATTAAATAATTTTTACTCCATTCGTATTTGATATTTTGAGTTTTAATACCTGAATATACTTCTTCCATTTGAAGATTAATAAATAATTTATAAATAATAAATAATTTTCGATATTAGTACAAAATT
>JAAEPP010000941.1 GCA_024232495.1 Flavobacteriaceae bacterium | reverse complement strand
CCATAAGGACCAAGAAAAACACTTTGAAAACCATTTTTGACCATTCCTTCCACTTGCCGTAGTGCTCAGTGCCATGTGCTTAATTTAAGCATAGATCTGGTGGGGAAATATGCCACCCAGGTTATACCTGCCATAACTTTTGTTCCGGCAGTGCAATTTTGGTCCAGTCTTCACAGGCTGGCTAGTTACAGCCCACTGAGTGCCTGGTTACCCCACATGCCACATATGGCATGCCCATATGGCATATGCCATATGCCCAAATATGGCCCTTTTAGCCACATTTTGGCATATTGGGCATAAGGCATATGGCATATGGGCATGCCGTATGTGGCATGTGGGGTAACCAGGCACTCAGTGGGATGTAACTAGCCAGCCTGTGAAGACTGGACCAAAATTGCACTGCCGGAACAAAAGTTATGGCAGGCATAAGTTGGGTGGCATATTTCCCCACCAGATCTATGCTTAAATTAAGCACATGGCACTGAGCACTACGGCAAGTGGAAGGAATGGTCAAAAATGGTTTTCAAAGTGTTTTTCTTGGTCCTTATGGTATTCCT
>JAAEPP010000940.1 GCA_024232495.1 Flavobacteriaceae bacterium | reverse complement strand
GCCAGCTGGTCCGGCCCCCGGCTGGGGGCCGGATCCGGATGGGGCGGCAGTTGCAGCAGGGTGGCGGCCATGCTGTCGGCGGTCAGCAAGGAGGCCCCGTCCTCCTCCACCCCGTCCTCCTCCACCCAGTCCTCCTTCACGCAGTCCTCCTCCACCCAGTCCTCCTCCACCCCGTCCTCCTCCACCATGTCCTCCTCCACCTCGTTCTCCTCCACCTCATCCTCATCCTCCACTGCTGGCAGTTGGTGAGGTGGTGGCGGCCCCTGGCCAGCTGGTTGGCGGTGGTGAGGAGGCCGGAGGTGTCGCCCATCCTGACGGAGACAGCGCTCTGGAACGATTCGCCATGAACACGAGGAAGCCGCTGACGTTGGCGATGGCGAGACTTGGGTGGGAGGTCTGGGGGTGGGGGGTTACACAAAATACACACTGCATGGACTAAAGAATAATGAACAGTTTGGTGTAATGTGCAAAGCTTGGAACTCCACCGCCCGATGGGCAGGCGGCAGATTACACAGCTCGCTGCTGTGGCAGCCCAGCCATGGAGAGGCCCGCGGGGAGGCGGACACACCCAGGCCAGGACTGCCATGACTGACATTGAGACTGAGACTTACCTTGGACTTGTCCACCTCATCCTCCACCTCATCCTCCACCTCATCCTCCACCTCATCCTCCACCTCGTCCTCCACCTCGTCCTCCACCTCGTCCTCCGCCTCGTCCTCCACCTCGTCCTCCACCTCGTCCTCCGTCTCATCCTCCGTCTCATCCTCCGTCTCTTCCTCCGTCTCGTCCTCCGTTTCGTCCTCCGTGATGTCCTCCGCCTCGCCCCCCACGTCCTCCACCTCGTCCTCCACCTCGTCCTCCACCTCGTCCCCCACCTCGTCGTCCACCTAGCCGTCCACCTCGTCGTCCACCTCGTCGTCCCCCTGTCGTCCACCTCGTCGTCCACCTCGTCGTCCTCCTCGTCGTCCACCTCGTCGTCCACCTCGTCGTCCAACTCG
>JAAEPP010000939.1 GCA_024232495.1 Flavobacteriaceae bacterium | reverse complement strand
TTATTTTTAAAGGTCTGCTATTTTAGCTTTTTGATTAGGCTTTAAAAATATAAAAAGTTTGGTAACAAAGCCTACATGTGTTTGTCTACTGTAATATAGATTGTTCTTCTTCATAATTTCTTCCTCTTCTGTTTAGGTACACCCATTATTCCACCTCTCCATTGCAGACTTTCTTCTTGCTCTTTTCTGGATGATAGGCCCAATTGTCCACTTCTACTATTATCAAAATGGCAAGGTGGGCGTTGATTTCTCATCTTTTTGCTCAGCGTGGCAAGGACTGTGCGAGGTAAGTAAAGATTTGATTAAACTTTATACTTATGAGATATGGTGCATTTTGTTTGCGAGTATGGTTTGCGAGGGCTCCTCTTTTAAGCACCAAATTTGTGTTTTATGGATACCCAGTGAAAGGTTGTACAGCTAAAATACTTCCATGAAAATTTGTAAAGAAGTAGGATTTGGAAAATGAATTAAGATGATGTGTGTGAATGAAAATGACTCGAGTAAGACTCAAATCCAAGACCTCTAGATAAGTACTGAGCCAATGAATCGCACCACCCATAACCGAATGTAGAGACAAACCTATAACACGTTCCGTTGTAAAACCAGAAGTTCCGCGGAAAACCTCACCATAGACACAGACTAAACCATAACCATGCTGTTTAAACTACATAGGGCCCATATAAACGGTTTGGATCAATTCAGCCAATGAGAGGCCTTGAAATATCTGAAGTAGTGTCATCCGAAACCAAAGAGTTAATCCCTGCTGACAGATCACAGCCTAGGTGTTGATCCGTTGTAAATACTAATTTTAGAGATAATTGCTTGTCCTGCTGGGGTCACGAAGGCTCTGAAAGGCATTATTTGATAGTAGGACTATGCTGTGTCCTGGCCTTGTAGTGAGAACAGAGAGAATTAGTCGGCGATGGCAATGCGCGATTCTAAAGATGCGCTATTGAAAAATGGGAACTTTCTTTTCTTGAGTAACATAACTAATGCAAAACTTTCAACATAAAGTTTTGAAAGTTTTTGAATATTTTTTTTAGGAATTATATCGGTATTTGTACACTTGATGTTCTCTGATCAGACCTGAGTGTGCTACATACGAAATTCCCGACGTATATAGTATATCATTCTATCTATTCCTTCCTTATTCATTTTAGGGTGGAAAGTGCGATACATCTTCCTTCTTCACGACTAATTCTTATAAAAAAAACTGATATTCTCACCCTGGCAAAACTTTTCAACAACTACAACCCTCTCACTTTAATTGATAAACCAAGTGAAATGATAAACAATCCCCTTACCTGGTTGAATAACCACGAGTGATCCGTGTATAGTTTTAAACTGGTTTCAAGATACATCCACGGGCGAAAACTTCCCCGCCAAAATGTTTTGCCCGCCAAAACAAAACATCATCGAAGACTCGGTATTCAAGATCTCCAAATTTTACAGTCTTGGCGTAAACCATTCATCTAAACTGCTTCTTTCCATCTTGTGTTGATACTTAAATCAAACGATTTAGTCTCTTGAAATGTGTGTAATCTATGATCTACTAAATATAATATTCTTTAGATTTTTTATTTCAGGCTTTACGCTCCATCCCCTGTAAAATAAACCTACTCTCACGCACAACATGCCTGACAACCTTTTACAGGGCATACACACATTTTTTATAAGAAACTGTTCATTATAAATCTCGATAGCCTGATTTTCAAAACTTGATAACTTTTGTCCGCGAATTTGTATGAGTCAAAAGTAAAGTAGTCTCAATGTTGTCTTCGTTAGAGAATGTGTCTAGAACAGCCCAGTGA
>JAAEPP010000938.1 GCA_024232495.1 Flavobacteriaceae bacterium | reverse complement strand
TAAAGATCTTCAGAAAATACTTGGAGCTTTTGGTCAAAGCAGAAATTCTCCCCCAATAGAAGTTCTGGTCTATTGTATGCTTATCAGTGTGCTTGTCATTTAACATCAATGCTTGTTTATTATATAAATGAAATCATGTTCTTGTTGTAGTTTTAGCTTGTCCAATTTTCTTTTATTGCTTTTCAGGACACAAACATAGAGGCCTAATAAATCGTTCTAGTCAAGCTTATATTTTTCACATTTAATGGAGATAGGGTGCATAACAGAGTACATGTTGGAGGTGGAATTGGTTATTCTGGGACCTTTCACTGCGCAATATAAGTCTTGGTGGATGCTAAAGATATTCAAGATAGAAAGAGAAGTTGAAAATTTCTACTCTGTATATGAAACTAGTTAACTAGAAGTTAGCAATATAACAATGAAATACACAATGAGATTATTGTATCTTACTCTGTAGTTTTACTTTTTGAAAGTAGGGGGGCTTATTTCAATCCCTTATTAGAAGACGGGGTATAAGTGTGTGGTCTTTTGGTACTTATGTTTTTAAACTGGTTTCTTGCAGAGCATCCAAATCTAGCTAATTTTCCTCTTTTTAAGTTTCTTTAATTTTTGCCCTTCATTGCTTAAATGCAGAGAGTTAACATAAAGAACGATATCATAATTCAGGTAAATTGAAATGACAAATATGTTCCCTGATGCTAAAAGCTGTTTTCCCGAAAAGAAAGGAACACAGCTGTAAGCATCAGGGGAAAACTACTGTTATTTAGGGACAGCAATAGGGGACACTGTCAGCAAAGATCTTTCCCTATCAAGTCTATGCCAAGGATTCTGTGATACACGCTGAAAAACAATTTATTATATTATTTACATAAAGCAAGTTGCACGCTGAAGGTCTTTGGGCATGAATACATGAAATGCACTCCTATATATCATCATAGTCTCTTTATAACATCGTCTCCATGGAGGCCTAATGTCCTTGGCCATACCCTTCCATAGGTTGCTGTCACATAAAGTTTCTTGCCATTCTCTCATTCTAACCCTAGCTTCGTTTTTAGTTGGGACTTCATGTAACTTAGCCATGTAGTTTTAGTACTTTTGCGTGGTTTTGACTGATATCTCTCTCTGTCTCTCCAAAGAGTCAGGAATTTCTTGAGCGAGTTCATGTTTAACGTGCTAGCCTGCAAATATCTATAAAAATATCAGCGTTGACGTGGTCTAACTTTAGTGATGATAAAATATAATTCACATTCATGTAGTGTTTGGTCTTTATAAGTATAAATTTAGCCTCGTGCTTCGTATTTATGTCGCTTCTGAAGATGAAGTTAGCTTTGTTCTACTCCAAAACGGAAAGTAATGGTCTGGTAACTTGTCTCCTAATCAAATAATCTTGAAATTAGTTGTAAAAAGTCAATAATATGGTAAAGTGGTTTATTACTTTGTTGCTACTGCTATGAGGAGCCCCGCGACTCTTG
>JAAEPP010000937.1 GCA_024232495.1 Flavobacteriaceae bacterium | reverse complement strand
TTCTCTTGTTTGATCCTCTATTTTTTATAAAATTGAGTGCTCTAGCTGCAATGCAAAGTAATATGGGAAAACATCCCATAGCTGCATATATATATGGCCAGTCACAAAGAAAAGAAAAGTCATTGTGTCTGACATGTTCGATCACCTGAGTGAATCCTACCACGTCTACCACCTGAAGTTTTTCTATTCTTTGCCACGCTAACAATAAACTCAATTATACATATTCATGATAGTTTGGAAATTCTTAGAGATTTTTCACTAAATTCCCCACAAACTTCTTTTACTCTCTCTCTCTTTCTGCTGTAGGTATCGTCCTACCAACGGATCTTGTTATTCTTAATTTCATGCCGATTTTTTTTAGTCTTCTGTCTTTATCAGTAACAATAAGCCCTGTGCTTTCTAATATTTGTTACTTCTGAAGGTGGATTATTGTTCTACTCCAAAATGTAAATGAAAAATAACCTAATCTTTTTACTTGTAAAACTCTAACATGGTCTCATCTTCTAACAATCATCTGCTTAATTTTTAAGTGTCTTAAATATTGGAGATGTCATAAAAAGCAAACATATCCCTGAAACTCAATCATTTCTATTGTTGTCATACTTTTATTTCTATTTCTGAAAATAAAAATATGATAGGATTTAATCTAAAACTCTAAACACACATAAAACTTAAAAATATGATAGGATTTAATCTAAAACTCTAAAAACACATGAATTATATTTTTTGAATCCCTCATAAGTATAACTTCTGGGAAAAATTCAACAATCTTAGCGAAATCATGCAGGTTTTATACAGTACATAGGCCAGACTGGTAAATTCAGGGATAAAGAAAACATTTACAAGTAGGCAGATTTATATTTTTCTGTATCATCTAGTCTAGTGTACAGTTTTAAAGCAATAGAGCTACTACCTTTCATCCAATCAATAATTCACTTTTGTTCGCCCCAAAAATTCTACGCGACCGTAGACCGCCATTTCTCAAAATTCTGCAGAAGAATGTTGTTGCTGTCTTTCATGTCAACACGTTCCAAAGAAAAGTTATCAGTTAAAATATTTATAGATGGGACTCAGGCACTCATTCTTTTGCACTATTCTTGGTTTTAATATGATGTAAAAGATTAAATGAAATTCTAAAACACTATGTAGGTCAAGCAATAATGTGGAATGAAAAATATTTGAAGACTGATGTGTTATGGAAGGGCAGTACTTTTTATAAGGAACCTAGCTCAGGGCCTAATTCTTTAAAATTCTTTATTTT
>JAAEPP010000936.1 GCA_024232495.1 Flavobacteriaceae bacterium | reverse complement strand
TAAATAGTTAAAGATAATATTTGTTCCGGTGTTTAAACTCAATTAAAATACCATTAAGAAGTTACAGAATCACTTTCATGCTATAACATTTGATATAGTAGATAGACAGATACATACAGCTTTAATGTGATTGTCAAAATAAAGCTAATTAGACTTTTAGATATTTGCTGAATTAAATGGGTTATTTCCAGGATTAGATTTTTTTCATAGTTGGTTTCAAGTAATTTAGATCCAATAGATTTTTTATTTCTAAAAATATATCTAAATTATATAAACCCAAATATTTTTTTGGATTAGTTCTTATACCTTAGCCCCCCAAAATTGCATGTTATGATTAAAAGGATATACAGATAGAAATGTCGCTAGTTGTACATATACCACATTTGTTTGTAATTTCAAATTGAGCTATCTTTACCCAAAACAAAAGCATTTTTGGTTAACAAAGGTCTCAGTAATAGTCAATACAAACATTTTGAGCAATCATTTCTTAAAAGCGATCTGTAAATGAAAAATCAGTGGGTAAAAGTTAGTTTAGGAAGATCAGACCTTCAAAAAATCACAATGAGTTAGTTATTATCTTTTCTTTTTTCTTTATCATGTATTAGGTTTTGATCTCAAAAAGATGTTGGTAATACAGCAATATGACATCTCTGAACAAAATCTGGTCTGCACATATTATTTGTATTAGGTACTCTTGTGAGAAACCTATTGCTGTGGTGGTAGTTTCCCTAAACTAAATAGCTGTAGCCTTTTTCCAGCCTTTTAGTTTATAATAGCTTAGGCTAAAATATAAGGGTGAAAATATTAGAAGAAAAATATTTAATTCTGGAAAAAAATTCTAAAGGGTGCTTTTTGAAGAATTTCATCTTTTTGACACCGTAATTTTATGCAATTTTTTTCAGAAATATATACATAAAAAAGTTAATTTGACCATGGAAAAAGGTGGACCCTATAAAGGGTTAAAATTCAAACAAGAAAATTAAGGCCCTTTTAAATAATACAAATGTTTCCGAGTTTAAAAAACATTGATTTCCTAAATATTACTTTTAAAAAGATTTTAAAAACAGTAAAGGGTGATTAGAAAAAAACATATATTTATATCACAAACCAACTTTTGAAGATGTGGACCTAAACTTATTTTTATTTAATTTTTTCAGATATTGAAAAAAAATTAATTTGTTCCGAAGCTATTATATAGTTATAACATCATAGTTCTGAAAATTATAAAAAAAAACTATCTCGTATGTTTCTCAATGAAAGACAAATGTGGAGTGGAATTGATAGGCAAACCCTTTGGCCTTATGTATGGGGAATCTATCTTAGTTTGTTTATTCAAATTTATTATAATTTGAGAAAAAATCTATCTTAAAAATAATTGGGCCCCTCAGCTATGCTTTAGGCCATCTGAATGTGTTTACAGTCTATAGTTACTAATGGTGATAATACCTCTCGGTCATTATAGTCCCTTGGCTGCACCATGGGCGCTAACTTTCCCTTGGATATTATCTCCTTATTATAAATGCATCATGAACAGATATGTTTTTGTAAAAATAATTATAGAATAATGTTCCTTATTTTCATTCTACCTCCAGAAAGTAGAGTAGAATTAATTTTAAATAGATTTCTTCAACTTTTAATTATATTGGAACTATTTTTTTTTCAAGAAAATATCTAACTCTTG
>JAAEPP010000935.1 GCA_024232495.1 Flavobacteriaceae bacterium | reverse complement strand
GAAAATGTCGTCAAACCAATCAGAAGAATTATTGAAATTCAACCTCAAATCTTTAACCAAAGAGAAGTTCTTGAACCACAATTCATCAAGAGCCCAACCCAAACCAGAGTCGAGCCAACCAGAAATATTCCTGGAACCCGAACTCAATCCGAGCACGTAAAAACCGTCAACGTTCCTGGAAACCAGATTCATCAATATCACACCATCCAACCAGTCCTTCAAGAGAGAGAACATCTCGTTAGAGTTATTCCTTCTCCTGTTCAAAGAGTCAACCATAACCCAATAATGGAACCAGTTCAATACAAACAATCCCAAAACGTAAGAAATGTTCCAATTCCTGCTCAACAAGTTTATAACCAAGCCATCATCCAACCTGTTCTTAGAAGAGAAAACGTCAACGTCCAATTTGTAGACAATTCTCCTCAACATCATAACCATCAACCTGTTGTCAACCAACCAATCTACAAACAAAGCGTAAGAAACCAAGCCGTTCCTGTTCCTGGAGCCAAGATCCATAACCATACAGTGATCCAACCTATTTTGAGACAAGAGAGAGTTAATATTCAAGTTGCTCCCCAAGACCCTGTTTACACCACTCAAAAAGCCATTGTCAATCAACCAATCAGATCTAGAGATGTGAGAAGAGTTGTTAAAGATGTTGTTCATAAAGTTCCTGAATACAGAACCATTGGAGTCAGAGTACCTGTTATTCACAGAGTTCCTGTTGTCAAATACGTTCCTGAACCATATGAGGTCAATGATCCTTGTGATGATGGATGCAATAATGGACAAGGTTTCATCAACAACACTCATGTCCATGTTCACAACAGTAGAAGAAGATCTGTACCAGTACCAGTACCTGTCCCTGTCAAGAGAGGATGCGGTGGAAATTGTGGACAAGCTTTCGGAGCTCATATGGGCGAAGAATATCACAGAAGTGTTAGAGCCAAAGACCTTGCTCAACTCTACCTTTAAATAATAATGAACTGATTTATGAAATTTAACTTTTATATTTTTTTTAAAAGATTTATTTTAAGAAGACTTAGCTGCGAAGTTTCGGGGTTTGGGGTTTGGGGTTTGGGGTTTGGGGTTTGGGGTTTGGGGTTTGGGGTTTGGGGTTTGGGG
>JAAEPP010000934.1 GCA_024232495.1 Flavobacteriaceae bacterium | reverse complement strand
TAATGGTAACGAATATCATTTAGGTATTAAGTTTGGTGATACTACTGTAAGATTAGTAGGACTACCTAAGATTCACGAGCTTGAAGACTTAGCACCTACAATGAACTTTAGATATATTGAGAGTCCTGATGGAGTATATCATTACCCTATATTCACTACTGCTGAGGAAGCTGAATACTATGATGAGATTCATAATAGCTTAAGTGCTGGAACTGGTTCAAGTCATACACATACTTACGATGATGATCCTACTAATACAACTTGGTATATGCCTGAAGCATCTCACGATCCTACTAGTTATTCTTATGCGTATGCTCCTACAGGGAATGAGACATTTAGTGGTAACACTATTAATTGGACTGAAGTAACATCTTTAACTGATGCAGACTTAACTCCACCTCAATTTAGTGGTTCAGATATTACTCAAGAAGAAGGAACTAATGTTAATATTCAGGTTACACCAGCTGGTGCATCTTGGACTACAAATGTATCCATTACACCGAGTAGTAG
>JAAEPP010000933.1 GCA_024232495.1 Flavobacteriaceae bacterium | reverse complement strand
CGATTTTATACTAGATGAAAGTAGCCGAAAAAAATTAAGTACATTGGATGTGGCAGAAAATTATATTTTGGTTTTTTGGAGTAGCGGATGTTCTCATTGCTTAAAAGAACTTCCCCAACTACACAGTTTGAGTCAGAAACTGAACAGCACAAAATACAAGGTAGTTGCAGTTGGCTTAGAAGAGAATAATACAAAATGGTCAAGTGAAGTTAAAAAATTCCCCAACTTCATCAATGCAATAAAATTACAAAAATGGGATAATAAAGTGGTTAAAGATTATGCATTAACGAGTACTCCTACCTATTTCGTGTTGGATCAAAACAAAAAATTTAAATTTAAACCAGAAGGACTTAAAGATTTAGAAGCGTATTTGAATAAGGAATAAATTTTAAAAGTGATAAAAAGCATTTTCAAAGTGCTCAATTTTTTCTTCTCTTTTATTTTTTATGACAGCAATAATATCAAATCGGACTTCTACATCTAAATTTTTAGAAATAACATACTCATTTGCTGCTTTTACTAGTAACTTAATTTTTGAAGGGCTAACAAAATCTTGAGGATTTCCAAAAAAATTACTATTTCTGGTTTTCACTTCGACCACTACGATAGTCTCTTTATTTTTTTGTGCAACAATGTCTATTTCAGCTTTATCAAAGTAAAAATTTTGCTCTAAAATAGCATAACCGTTTTTTGCCAAATAAGCTGCTGCCATCTTCTCCCCTTGTTTTCCTAATTCATTATGATAAGCCATGATTACGAATCGAAAGTTAAGATTGTTTCAGTTTTAGAAATTATTAATTCAGCTTTTCTTCCTAAAATTAACGCTCTATTATCTTTTATATGACCAGCGGGAAAATTAAAAACTATTGGGTAATTATAATCATCACAAATACTCAAAATAATTTCTTCAGCAGATTGACCAAATGAAATATCATTATCGTGCATTTGCGTCATCCCACCAATAATTAGCCCTTCTAATTGGTCAAGCATACCGTTTCGTTTTAGATTTTGAAGCATCCGATCAATGTGGTATAAATACTCATCTAAATCTTCAATAAACAAAATTTTCCCTTTTGTGGAAATAGAAGATGAACTTCCGCACAGTGAATATAAGATAGAAAGATTGCCACCTACCAATACTCCTTTTGCATTTCCCGTAACATTAGGTACTTCAGAAGGAATAGTAATATTAGTATTGTTCCCAAAAAGTGAACTTTTTATAGATTGAACACAAGCTGCTGTTTTAGTTTCAATTGAAACCGGCATTTGGGCATGTAATGTTTCAAATCCTAATTGATGTAAATGAGAATGTAAGACCGTAACATCACTATAACCTATAATCCATTTTGGGTTGTTTTTAAAATTGCTAAAGTCCAACAAATCAATCATTCTAATCGTTCCATAGCCGCCTCGAGCACACCAAATTGCTTTTATTTTTGGATTGTCTAACATTTCTTGAAAATCGGACGCTCTTAAATTATCATTTCCTGCAAATTGATGTTCTTCCGCCTCAATAGAGGTTCCTATAACTACATTCAGCTTCCAATTCTTTAGTATAGCTAAGGCAGGAATTAATTCCTTTTTAGAGACCTTTCTAGCAGTAGAAACGATGGCAACTGCATCTCCTTTTTGTAAATAATTTGGGCGAATCATATGTCTTTATTACACCTTTAAAGTAATAAAAAATACGCTTTCCTATTAATATTTAGTCATAGAATTAATTAATCACTCATTTTTAATTCATTAGGTCAACAAATATTAGAACAAAACAATCCTTCAAAACAAATAGATATTTCAAACTTATCTTCTGGTCTTTTATTTGTTCATATTCAAACACAAGATGATTCTATTATTAAAAAGGTTTTAAAAGAATAATCACATTTTATTCTTTTAAAAATCACTTAGTACATCCATAAATAAAATCCTTATTTTTGCAGTTCAAAATTGAGTATGCAAAATTCACCAAAACGGTTTACCATAACGGCAGCGTTGCCTTATACTAACGGTCCAGTCCATATAGGACATTTAGCAGGCGTTTACGTTCCTGCAGATATTTATTCTCGTTTTCAACGATTACAAGGCAATGATGTAGCTTTCGTTTGTGGAAGCGATGAACATGGAGTTCCTATTACAATAAAGGCTAAAAAGGAAGGTATTACACCACAACAAGTGGTAAATAAATACCATGCTATTATTAAAGAATCGTTTCAGGAGTTTGGGATTACCTTCGATAATTATTCGCGTACTTCTGCAAAAATACATCACGATACCGCTTCTGATTTTTTTAAAAAATTATACGAAAAGGGAAAATTTATAGAACAAACTACCGAGCAGTTTTACGATCAAGAAGCCAATCAGTTTTTAGCAGACCGATTTATTGTAGGTACTTGTCCAAAAT
>JAAEPP010000932.1 GCA_024232495.1 Flavobacteriaceae bacterium | reverse complement strand
TTGTTTAAGTGGAAGAAATCCCCCTCCTACGACATTTTAGTGTTGGAGAGCAAAGGTGTGACAAACTCATCAATTTTCAGCTAATATCTGGACAACGTGTTTCCTGTTACTCGAAAGCTGAATCACAGATCACTCAACACTATTAATGTTGCTCAATAGATGAAATAAACATCTTTGGACACTCAAAAATAAAAACAAGTATTCAGAAAGCCAGAGAATTAAATCGATCCCACTTGTTCTTGCCAAAATCAATGTCGTTCAATGAGCGTATGATCAAGAGGGACTGCAGGGTTGCAGACAGCTCGTGATTATGACCAAGCAAAGAGAGTCATCAATCAATCCATTTCAGTGGAAAAAATCCCCTCCCACGACATTGTGGTGTTTGGGAACAAAGGTGTTGGAAAGTCATCAATTGTGAGCCAATATCTGGACAACGTGTTTCCTGTTACTCGAAGGCTCAACCACAACTCAATCCACACTATCAATGTTGCTCAATAGCTAAAATAAACATCTTTTTACACTAAAAATGAAAGCAGTTGTCAAAAAGCCAGAAAATTAAATCGAACCCGTTTTTTCTTGC
>JAAEPP010000931.1 GCA_024232495.1 Flavobacteriaceae bacterium | reverse complement strand
CAAGTCTCATTATAGTAGTATTGAAATAATGACAAAAAAGCTTTGTAAATCATTAAAACAGGAATGCATATCTTTTGCTTTAACTGATAAGTATGATAATATGTTTGGTACATTGGTTTATAATGAAAATTATACAGGTAAAAAACAGAATTTTAACAGAAGCTATTTTATAACAAAACACAAATAAATATGCAAGTAATAATAAAAAACAATACAAAAAGAATAGCAATACTAAAAGACAAATCTATTTTAGCCGGTTCTTATAAGGTAATAAGAAACGACAAAGAGACAAATAAAACATATAGTAAAGATGGTTTAAGTTTGTCAAGTGCTTACGCTATTTATAACGGACTATTAAAAAACTAAATAAAAAAGATTATGTTAACAAATAATGAGATTGCCGAAAATATGTTAAATGATATTGACGCATACAGGGATAATATTAAGGACATTATAATAGCAAGGTTGACAGATTGTTATCGTCAAAAGGTATATTGGGACGCTTGGTATAGGGGCGCAAAAGGCAAGGAGCTGGAGTGTGCCGACGAAGGTAAAGTATATGAGGGAACAAACTTAAATAAATAACTTAATACGTACATATTTAAAGCCAATATAAGCTCCTTAATAGGGGCTTTTTTTGTACCCTATAGTTAGACATCAATAATATTATAACAGTTATGTAATGAGCTAATAATGAGTAATAATAATAATGTGAGATTTAACCACTTTTATACACACCCTACAACTATATCACCCTATACTTATCAACATCTTTTCACTACTTATCAACAATCTAATTCAGAATACATATGCAATTATGTCAGTATATGTCAATATGTCGTGTTTTGGGTACCTGGGTATGTGAGT
>JAAEPP010000930.1 GCA_024232495.1 Flavobacteriaceae bacterium | reverse complement strand
TGATTCCGTTTGCACTAAAACGTTTTAAACATACGTACGAGAACAGTTTTGTCAATGGGAATAGCCTAGAACTTCTTGCATCGAGGGTTTCTAATAGTTTCCCGTGAAACTTTTTGAAAACTATGCCTTGCAATAAGAGTTCACCTCATTTTCTCATAAAATACGCCTTTCGCATAGAATAAAACGATTTCGTTTGCTCTAAAACGTTGTAAACATACGACTTACAACAGTTCTGTCCATGCCAACAGCTCAATCTTATTACTTTGAGGGGTGCTTATAGTTGCCCATGAAACTTAGTGAAAACTAAGCCCTGCAATTAGAGTTCACCTCACTTTCTTATAAAGTACGCCTTTCACATGGAAAAAAATATTTCCGTTTTCTATAAAACGTTGTAAACATACCTAGTACAACAGTTCTAGCCATGGGAACAGCCTAGAACTTATTTCACCGAGGTTTCCTTATAGTTCCCCGTGAAACTTAGTGAAAACTCAGTCCCGCAATAAGAGTTCACCTCACGCTCTTATAAAGTACGCCTTTTGCATGGAATAAAACGATTCCGTTTGCTCTAAAACGTTGTAAACATACGTATTACAACAAATCTGTCCTTTGGAAAAGCCAAGAACTTATTACAGCGGGGGTTTCTTATAGTTCCCCATCAAGCTTAGTGAAAGCTAAGCCCCGCAATGTGAGTTCACCTCGATTTCTTATAAAGTACGCCTTTCGCATGGAATAAAACGAGTCCGTTTGCACTAAAACGTTGTAAACAATTGTATTGCAACAGTTCTGTCCATGGGAACAGCCTAAAACTTATTACACCGAGGGTTACTTATA
>JAAEPP010000929.1 GCA_024232495.1 Flavobacteriaceae bacterium | reverse complement strand
TAATGGTATTCACCCCGGAGAAAGTGATGGAATAGACGCTTCCATGATGCTATTAAGAGATTTGGCGCAAGAAAAAATTAAAACACCACAACAAACAATCATCGCAGTGATTCCTGTTTACAATATTGGAGGTGCTTTAAATAGAAATTCTACCACAAGAACCAACCAAAATGGACCTAAAGCCTATGGCTTTAGGGGCAATGCTCGAAATTATGATTTAAATAGAGATTTTATAAAAGCAGATTCTAAAAACGCCCAAGCATTTACCAAAATATTTAGAACGCTTCGTCCCGCACTATTTATAGACAATCACGTAAGTAATGGAGCCGATTATCAATATACCTTAACTCATTTGTTTACTCAACATAACAAATTAGGGGGCGCTTTAGGAAATTATTTACACCAGACCTTTATGCCTGCATTGGAGGATTCGCTCGCACAAAAAAAATGGGATATCACTCCCTACGTGAACGTTTTTAATAGTACTCCAGATCAGGGATTTAACCAGTTTTTTGATTCACCAAGATATTCAACGGGTTATACCACTTTATTTAATACCCTAGGAATGATGGTCGAAACACACATGCTAAAACCCTATAAAAAAAGAGTGGAAGGCACCTATGAATTAATGAAAACCTTTATTGCAATCGCCGAAAAAGAAGCCGAGCAAATCAAAAAATTGAGTCGTTATTCCAAAAGCAGGTATCCCGTAGGAGGGTCGTATCCCATTACTTGGAAAATAGATAGCTCAAAAACAACAATGCTCAACTTTAAAGGCTATACCGGTACCCAAGTTTCGAGTAAGGTGACGCATTCCGATCGGTTAAAATACGATCGAAACCTCCCCTTTACTAAAAAAGTAGCGTACCAAAATTATTACCTGCCGGATAAAGAAATTAGGATTCCTGAAAGTTACATCGTTCCAAAAGGATGGTGGCGAATCGTGGAGCTTTTAAAGCTCAACCAAATTGAAATGGTCCCAATAAAAAAAGATACCATAATCGAGGCAACTGTTTATAAAATTGAAAACTTTAAAACAGTCCAAAATCCTTATGAAGGGCATTACCTGCATTACAATACCCAAGTGAGTTCGAAGAAAGAGCGAGTTCAGGTTAGTGCCGGAGATTACAGAATTACGACCCAGCAAGAGGGGATTCGATATCTGCTAGAAACTTTAGAACCCAGCGCAACTGATTCTTTTTTTAATTGGAATTTTTTTGACACAATTTTACAACAAAAAGAAGGTTTTTCACCCTATGTATGGGAAGACAAAGCTTTTGAACTCCTGGAAAACGATCCTCTACTCCAAAAAGAATTTGAACGTAAAAAAACTAAAGATCCACTTTTTGCAAAAAACGCCTACGAACAATTGGATTGGATTCATAAACAATCGGATCATTATGAAAAAGCACATTTGAGATATCCAATATTAAGAATAGGTGATTAAGATAAGCTACTAAGGGAAATTATAAAATCCGGTCTTTTGGATGGGTCGTTAAGTATTCTTTGGGGAACAGCAACTTGATGTTCTCGTAGCTGTCTCGCAATGCTTTTTGAGATTTTTCAAAATTTTTCCATTTGGCTTTTTTAATACCTTCATCGGCCTGAGGGCTTAAAGCACCACCATAATCACTATACATTTCGTACCAATAGGTGATTTTTAACTTAAATTCTCCGTTTCGCTTGAATACATGGTAGGTTTTGGTTATAAAATCTCTGATTTCTAAGTTTTGAACGCCCGTTTCTTCCTGAACTTCACGAATCGCAGCTTCTTCCTTGGTTTCCCCTTTTTCGATACCTCCTTTTGGTAAATCCCATTTAGAATTTCTGTAAATAAATAAAATTTCTTTTTTATGATTGTAAACCAAACCTCCAGCTGCTTTCACGACTGGTAATTTTTTCTTTAAAAATTTTTCTAATTTCTCCTCGTTTTTATGATACAAGTTAATGTAGTCCAAGTCTCCTTTTAAAATTTGTTTGATTAACTTTTTAAAGTTTACAATCTTTAAAGGAAGCGAAGTGTATTGACGTCCAATCTTTTTTTTAGTAGATAGAATTATAGGGATGTCTTTAACAAAAACTTTATACATTTGCACTATGATTTTAAACAAAGAGACTGCTCAAAAAACAGCCGAATTACTTTTGCAAATTAATGCAATAAAATTACAACCACAAAAACCTTTTACTTGGGCCTCTGGATGGAAATCTCCGATCTATTGTGATAACAGAATAACCCTGTCCTATCCAATCATCAGAAATTTTTTGAGAGAGAATTTAGCAAAGCAAATTGAAACAATATACGGAAAGCCCGATGTGATTGTTGGAGTAGCAACTGGAGCGATTGGAATTGGATCCCTGGTGGCAGATGTGCTAAACCTACCCTTTTGTTATGTAAGACCCGAGGCAAAAAAACACGGGAGACAAAATAAAATAGAAGGACACATTGAAAAAGGGCAAAGTGCCATTGTTATTGAAGATCTTATTAGTACCGGTAAAAGTAGTTTACTGGCAGTAGACACTTTGAAAGAAACAGATATTAAAGTGAAAGGAATGTTGGCAATTTTTACCTACGGATTTGAAATTGCTGAGGATAATTTTAAAAACGCAGCAGTAAGCTTGCACACGCTAAGTGATTATAAAAACCTCTTGCAATTGGCAGAAAAATC
>JAAEPP010000928.1 GCA_024232495.1 Flavobacteriaceae bacterium | reverse complement strand
TGAAAAGACAATAAATTTCAAAGATTCAACAGCTCAAGTGCCATGAAAATGGCGGAACAACGCGAAAGCTGTGGAAAAAATAGCGTTCAGGGTTTTGTTTTTCTGCCGTAAACTCGCACACTATTTGGCACCATTCGTATATTTCTCAAATCTATGATAGTTTATCTAAATTTTTACCGCTTACGAGGTTAATATTTTCCGTAATTGCTGTAAAAATCCGCTTGCCAACTCGCTCAAAAACAAACTTAGCTTTGAATTGCAAGTATGGCACAATAAACTAATATTTAAACTAATTAACTATTACTAATATTTCTAATAAACTAACACTTACCTTGCCAGAGCCCTTACTTTTGTTTTGAAACTACTCCACCATCTTTACAAACCATTATTCATTACTTGCAGCTGTTTGAAAATTTCAGTTTGAGTTTCCCGCCGTACAAAATTCGACGTCAAAAGTCATGGAAAAGCTCGGACACGTCGATGAATGAAATTGAGCAACAGCAAAAAACGGGGGTCAAGCAAATTTGCGAAATTATTATTAGAAAATTGAAATTGACTTGTATTTTGCTCATTTTCTTTCTTATATTTATTTAGAATTGGTTAATAAATTAAAAAATTATATTTGATGCATAAATAGATTTCTAATTACCTACATAAAGATAAAATCTATCGTGCTAGAAAAATAGACATATTTACCTATATTTCTGAGGCCGCCCCCGTTTCAGCTAGTGTTTTTTGTGCGAGTTGTCGCGTCGATTTTTACAGCAATTACGTATAATATCAAACTCG
>JAAEPP010000927.1 GCA_024232495.1 Flavobacteriaceae bacterium | reverse complement strand
TCCAAGCCCAAGACCAACCTTAGTCTGTTTTTATTGGGGTGTAAATCTTGAAGAGATACTGCAGAAGAACTATGCCCAATTAAGGCCATCACATCTATTATTCCAGTTTTCATAATGGGAGATGCGATACTTCTTCCTCGCCCAAAAAGGATGTTTACAACCCCTGGAGGGAAACTTTCTTGGAAGGCTTTTAATAGGGGCGTGATGAGTAAAACACCAATTTTTGCCGGTTTAAATATAGCGGTGTTCCCCATGATAATAGCTGGTATCAATAGGCAAAAAGTCTCATTTAAAGGATAATTGTAAGGGCCTAGGCATAAAACAACTCCAATAGGGCCCCGTCTTATGTGGGCTAACACCCCATCCTGACTGTCAAACTTTGCGCCTTTACGATCAATATTTTTATAGGCCTCAATGGTATTTAATATATAATCTATAGTTCTATCAAACTCTTTATAAGAGTCCGTTTTATTTTTACAAATTTCCCACATGAGGAGTTTAACAACTTCTTCTCTATGTAATTTCATCTTTTCGACAAAAATCTCCATACATTTCAAGCGATCAGAAACTGACATTGTTGGCCAGGCACCTTTACCTCTATGATAGGCTTTATTTGCAGATTCGACTGCTTCCAATGCGGTTTTTTCTCCCATATCAGGAACCGTTCCTAAAAAAGTAGGGCCAATTTCTCCTTGTTTGTTAGGAGTTTTAATCACAGAATATACTTTCGTTGTATTTCCATCCCATTTTCTTAACTCACCGTTGATTAAATAGTGGTTGCTGTGTTGAGGTTTTATTTTAAATTTTTCAGGGATATTTTTTACATTCATAGTGATTAAATTATAGTTTCAAAAGTATTAATTTACAGGTTGTTATATGTTAATCTTATGATAAGAAAAAATAAAAGAATCAACTCTTTATTTAAGTTACCATAATTCAAAAAACTGACTTTTTTTACACCTTTTTGTGATATTTTCGGTCTTTTTTGGTCTTTTTCGTTCTTTTTTTGGATTTTTTAGGTATTTTTACAATATCATTATAACCACTAACAATAACAATTTTATCCATTCAAAACCTAAATTCCATCATAAATCATCAATTATTTAATAAGTAGATTATCAAATATGAAAAAATTTATTTTTCTATTTATAATTATCTTTTCTTCATGTAAGGAAGATAAAATATATATAAAATCAGTTTCTTATGCTCAGTTTGAAGAGTTTGTAAATGAAACTAAATACATTACAGATGCTGAAAAGTATGGGTGGTCAATTGTACAAATAGATGTAGTAAATTTTAGAAAAGGAACAAATGCAAATTGGAAAAGACCCAATGGAGTTGATGTAGTTTCCTCTACTGATTTACCCGTAACACAAGTGAGTTATAACGATGCTAAAGCCTATTGTAATTGGGCCAATAAAAGACTCCCCACTTATGACGAATATTGGGAGCTTGTAAAAAATGATCATCGAACTATTGTTTCAGAAAATATACTTCCAATCTCTAACGTAGACGAAGTAAATATAGTTGGGAATGTTTGGGATATTACCGAAATTGAAAAAAAAGAGTCTGTTAGACTTGCAGGAGGTTCACTTTTTTGTTCTGTTAACAGTTGTCTGGGAACAGTGAAAGATCGGGAACTTATTGTAGATAAAGAAACCGGAAATATACATATTGGATTTTCGGTTATTAATAATAATTAAAACAATTTAAAATGAAAGTTAAAGCAATTTTTGCATATTTAGTAGTTCTAATTTTTACTCTTCCTACCGTCCTAGGTCAATATTCTAGCACCATGATTAAAACAAAGCATCAGGTATATACTGATAGCTTAAAACAAGTTGAATACAACTATATTTTTCCAATTTTTGGTCAAGGAGCCTACGAAAAAGGATTTGATATACCATATCCTGTAGGTT
>JAAEPP010000926.1 GCA_024232495.1 Flavobacteriaceae bacterium | reverse complement strand
GCAGGCTTCTAAAGGTGATATTTTTATGACTCAAGAAAATACTTATCGGTATGGTTTAAGATATGCAGGTGCCAAGGCATGGAATGACGTTCCTCATTTGGTTAAAGTGCCCCTGACACGAAAATTTTTATCAGCGGTATAGAATGAAAAAATGGCAAGGATTTCAAAAATCACATTTTTAATTTCATTGAAAGGGGGCTTCCTTCCCATTTGGGGGGTCAAAGCCCGAAATTTTAGCTTTAAAAATGGCAAGAGGTCTGGGGACGAGACTACGTAAAGAGCAGGAATTGATTTTTGACAACAACAACTGCACATGTTGATTTGCGCCTTTTTCTTTGCAAGACTTTCGCACGAATATGTGATCTTTTGCTAAAAAATCAGACCAAAGCTCTGGATGCGATTCTATCAAAGAAGTAATTTGTAATGAGAAGGAAATGGTTTTGACGGTGTTTATAGTTCAGTTCAGTTCAGTTCAGTTGATTTTTAGGCTGTTGCCTTTGTATCGGCAGCCTCGTTTTCTTGTTTCTCCCTTTTCCTGTTTTTTTATAGGTCGTCCATTTCTTGAATTAAGGATTTTCTTTTTTTCCACATTTTTTGAATCATTTCCTTTTTCTCTTCAATATTACTAACTTCAAATAAGAACTTTCCGATTGCGTCATCTTTTACGTCTTTTTCCTCGATGTATTTTTGGCATCTCTCGTTTTCCAATTTCGGGCAGTCTATTAGAAAATGCTCCAAGTCTTCATTAACGTTCATATCGCAAATGTTGCAGTGTACTTTACCATTTGTATGTCTATTTCTAATATTTAGTGGTAAAGAATTCGTTCTTGCTAAAAATAATAACTTTGAGCTCCATCTATTATCGTAAAAGGTTTCCTCCTTTATTTCTTTTTTCCAATATCTGTAAATATTTAGACTTGATTTAGATTCGATTTCTTTTCTCCAATTTTCGCTGTCCCATCTTCTTAATCTATCTTTTATTTCTTTTTTGTTTAGCTTTTCCGTTTCTATCGATGTAATATTGATTTCTTCGAGGTATTTATCTAGCGTAATTGTCCATCTATTCTTTTTGTCTGCCTTGGTTTTCCTCAGGATATCTTTCAGTAATTTATTTTTTCCCGTCGAAATATTTTTGGATAAGTTTATTTTGGACTCTATTATCCTTGTTTTCATTAAGGACGCTCCTATTTCACTCCTCATAGCAGAAACTGGTGTGTCTTTTCTTCCACCTAAAATCTTTCGATAAACACTATTTTCTATTATTTGGAGTTTTTGGATTTCTGCATTTGTAAAATTAATAACCCCAGCTCCATATAAAACCGAGGGTAAAACTAGGCTTTTCCAGTACGTCTTGCCAATCAGGACTTTATTGCAACATTTTTCAATTATATTGAATGTCATATTTGCTAGCTTTTGAGCCTTCTCAATCATATTTTCTTTTTGTTTCTTAAACAAATCTTTTTTATTGATTATAGTTATTCCCAGGTATTTTATGTTGTCTGTCACTTTAATTCCGCAAATTTCTTGAGTTTTCTCTTTATCATTGAATATTAGCACATTGCTTTTTTCCTTGTTTATCTCCAAACCGAATTTTTTGCTTATTTCAATAAGTAGCTTCAGATTTTCTTCTGCTTCTGGTATTGAATTGGCTAACAATAAACCGTCGTCTGCGAAGAACAGTGAGGTTAAATGGAAATCTCCTACCCTTAGTGGTTTCCCTTTCTTTTCCAGCTCCTCGATTATTAAATATGTTATAAGCTTAAATAATGTTGTAGAACCAGTACATCCTTGTCTTATACCGCTTGTAATTTCTATTGTCGTTCATGTATCGGAGTTAAGATTTATTATTGTTTTATCACCTTGGTATATTTCAGCAATTGAGTCAATAACACTTGGATGTATCTTGTATTTTATTAATGTCTCGATAATCGTCTTTCTATCTATAGAATCGTAGGCTTTAGTATAATCAACCGCTATCACTACTAGTTGTTTTCTTGATTTGAACGTTTCTTGGACGCAATATTGTAATATGAATAAATTGTCTTCTGTCCTTCCCCCTTCCGTAAAACCTGCTTGCGTTTCTTTTGCCTCGTCATTTTCTTTTATGTGTTGCTCTATCTCGTTTTTTATTAGTGACATATACATCTTATAAGAGATATTTGTTAAAGATAATAATCTCAGATCTTGAGCAGTTGGTTTGCTTTTCTTCAATAGTATAGTTGTTACTGATTCTTTCCATTCATCTGGTTTTTCTAAATTGTTAAGCTCATTGTTGAAGCATTTTGC
>JAAEPP010000925.1 GCA_024232495.1 Flavobacteriaceae bacterium | reverse complement strand
CGCTGTCAATTTCAATATCTCAATGAACATTTTTTATTGGATTTTGAAACCCAATTTTACTATTATTTATCGCCTATTTTTACCTAAGCGGCTGCAAATATACAACTGTTTTTTATTCCCACAACCATTTTTGAAAATAATTTGAAAATAAATTTTTAAGAGCTTTTTCAACCCTTTTCTGACCATCTGGTCTAGGTTAAAGCGGGTGCAAATATAAAAAACTTATTTGTTCTTTTTACCATAAATAATGAAAAAACAACCTTTATTTATTCGACATCTTTGCAACGTGCTGATAAACCAAAACTTACATGGTAAAAAAATTAGTAAACCTACTGTTGATTAAAGTATATTAATCTATTAATTAATATTTTTTTGATTCCAGAACGATTGCAACTCAAAAAAATCAATAGGAAAAGCTGGTTCTTGTCGTTCAAGTATATTTTCCTGAAAAGATCTTTCTAAGATATCTTCAATCAAATAATCTTCTTTATTTTTAAAAGGATCGTATTTTTCTTTTAAAGATATGTCAAATAAATTTGCTGTAGTATTGTACCAAAAGGCTCTCCAGCTAGTTCTTAGCTCTTTCACTAATTCAAAGCTAGTCCTACCAGTCTGTCTATGTATTAGTTTCGCTAAAATTTGTCCTTCCGTTCTTGTGAATTTTTTTAATTTATCAGAAAACTCTTCTTCAATATATTTTTGAACTCTTTTGGTGTATTTTTTTTTATCTCTTTTTCTTTTAATTGTTTTTAACCTCTCCGACATCGTAATCAAACGTTCTGAAGCTAGCTTTGCATAAGGATATACTTTTCTTGTTTTTCGTCTCAGAATAAAATATCGCCTTCTATCTTCTTTTGAGGTAAATTGTAGTTTATTTAATAAAATGACCTCCTCTAAATCAATGAATTCTCTTGGAATTGAATCTCCTTTGATGATGTAATAATAATTGGTTGTATCAATTTTTTGATTATTATTATTTTTCTCAATTTGTGAAAAAACAAATATAGGCACTAGAATAAAAAAAGTCTGGATTGATAATTTTAAAACTTTCATTTAGTTTGAGATATTTTTTTGATAGTTTCGAAAACTGATTCAAAATTAAACAAAATAAGCCTTTGACTTATTAATTAATTATTAATTTTGAAGACTTAAAAAAATATAAATTATAAAAAATGGCAACTTCGATACTAACAAAAAAATCAATTTCCTTTTTAGAAACTTATTTAAATAACGCCTCACCTACAGGCTATGAATGGGATGGTCAAAAAATATGGATGGACTACTTAAAACCTTATGTTGACGAATTTATTACAGATACTTATGGTACTGCAGTTGCTGTTATTAATCCCTCAGCAAAATACAAAGTAGTCATTGAGGGTCATGCGGATGAAATATCGTGGTATGTAAATTATATCAGTGACAACGGTTTGCTTTATGTGATCAGAAATGGAGGGAGCGACCATCAAATTGCCCCTTCTAAAATTGTCAATATTCATACTAAAAAAGGTATTGTTAAAGGAGTATTTGGTTGGCCTGCAATTCATACTAGAAATAGAGCAAAAGAGGAAGCTCCCAAGCCAGAAAATATATTTATTGATATAGGAGCTAGCTCTAAAGATGAAGTAAAAAAAATGGGAGTTCATGTAGGCTGTGTAATAACCTACCCGGACACCTTTCATATTTTAAATAATGATAAATTTGTTTGTAGAGCAATGGATAACCGTATGGGTGGTTTTATGATTGCAGAGGTCGCTCGATTACTTCACGATAATAAAAAAAGTCTGCCGTTTGGATTATATATTACCAATTCAGTTCAAGAAGAAATAGGATTGCGTGGAGCTCAAATGATAGCAGAGCGAATTCAACCAAACGTTGCCATTGTAACAGATGTTACCCATGACACTACTACACCTATGATTGACAAGAAAAAAGAGGGACATCTAGAATTAGGTAAAGGACCTGTAATTGCTTATGCTCCTGCTGTTCAACAGAAATTAAGAGATTTAATTATTGAAACAGCTGAAAAGAAAAAGATACCCTTTCAGCGATCTGCACTTTCAAGAGCAACAGGTACCGATACGGATGCTTTTGCTTATAGCAATTCAGGAGTAGCTAGTGCTTTAATTTCTCTTCCTTTAAGATACATGCACACTACAGTAGAAATGGTGCACAAAACAGATGTAGAAGCGGTCATCAATTTAATTTATGAATCTTTATTAAAAATGAAAAATAATGATTCTTACAGTTATTTTGACTAGCAATACCCTATTAAAAATTTATTCTTTTAAAAGCAGTTAGCTATCAAATATGAATAGAAATATTTGTCATATTTTATTACTAGTTTCACTATTTGGTGTCGCTCAAAAAAATGAAACTATTTCAAATAAAAATTATTTTATAATCCCTGAAGTTTTTGTCGGAAAAACCCATTCTGCAAATAATGGTTTTCCAGAGTTAAAACTAAATAAAGGAGTTTCAATTCATTTAGGAACTTCCCAAGAAAATAACGCTCAAGAATGGGCCTACAGATTACGTTATCCTAAAACCGGAATTGCTTTTACTTTTACCGATTATGGAAATAACAAATATGTTGGCTACTCATTCTCATTAATGCCTTTTATCGAGTACGGTTTATTTAAAAAAATTTTTAATGAACAATTAAAAATGAATATAGGCTTGGGATCTTCTTATTTTACTCAAGAATATAATGGTACAACTTACTCGTACAATAATATTATCGATAACAACAACAGAGCTATTTCTACAAGGTTTACTTGGGCTTTTAAAGCTTTTTTATATTATGATGTGCTAAATGAAAGAAAAGCTTCCTGGAGATTAGGAGCTGGTTTTCATCATCAGTCAAATGGCCATACAAGTTTGCCTAATCAAGGATTAAATACTTTTTTATTAAGTTTATCAAGGCATTCGGGTATAGAGACTAAGAAAAAAGAAAGTATAGAAGATAATTCAATTAAAAATAAAAATTTTGAAAAATCCATTGAAAATTACTTCAGCTTTAGGTCTGGATTTGGAATAAATGTTTTATCGGAAATGTATAATGATAAAAAGCCTGTTTATACATTAGCAGCATCTTATGGAAAAATTTTAAACAAAACATTCAAAATAGGTGTTGGATTTTACTACAGGTATTACGATTCTTTTAATACATATATTAAAAATGATCAGGAGTTAATAATTGAGCAATACAATCATTTTACTGAAAATGCATTTAAATACTCAACTAGCTATGGAGTGTTTGTGACCTCTGAAATATATTTAGGTCATGTTGGCATTGAAGTTGATTTGGGTTATAATATTTACAAACCATTTTATGAAGTAGAATGGAAATTGCAACAAGGATTTTATTGGGATTTTTATAATTCAGATGGCACTTATGAAACTAGGTATGTTTATGGGGAATTGAACTCAAAATATCAATTAAAAAAATCAATATTAACGAGGCTTGGCTTAAAATATTATCTCTTTAACAATAATGAACATCCGAAACACAATTTGTTTTTAGGCGCAACACTAAATGCCAATCTCGGTCAAGCTGATTTTACAGAGTTCAATTTTGGTTATGTATATAGATTTGGTTTAAAATCAAAATAAACTTTTTTATGTTTTCAGATACTCTAATACGTTATTTTGAATTCTTTCCTCCATATTACTTAAATCAGCTCTATTAAATTTTTCTCCTGTAATATTTTCGTATAATTCGATGTATCTTTTAGAAACGACATCTATGTATTCATCACTCATTTTTGGAACCGATTGTCCTTCCAATCCTTGAAAACCATTTTGTATTAACCATTGCCTAACAAATTCTTTAGAAAGTTGCTTCTGTGGTTTTCCTTTAGCCTGAAGGTCTTCATAACCATCTGCATAAAAATATCGAGAGGAATCAGGAGTATGAATTTCATCTATTAAAACAATCTTTCCTTCTTTTGTTTTACCAAATTCATATTTGGTGTCTACTAAAATTAAGCCTCTTTTAGAAGCTAATTCGGTTCCTCGTTGAAATAATTTTCTTGTATAATCTTCTAGTATTTTATAATCCTCCTCTGAAACAATTCCTCTTTTTAAAATATCTTCTCTAGAAATATCTTCATCATGATCTCCTGCTTCTGCTTTCGTAGCAGGGGTAATTATAGGTGCTGGAAATCGATCATTTTCAATCATTCCTTCTGGCATATCAATATTACAAAGGGTTCTTTTTCCTAATTTATATTCTCGAGCCGCATGTCCACTCAAATAACCACGAATAACCATTTCAACTTTAAATGGTTCACAAGCAATGCCTATGGCTACATTTGGATCTGGACTGGCTAATAGCCAATTGGGGACTAGATCTTCGGTATCTCGCATCATTTGCGTAGCTATCTGATTTAGTATTTGACCTTTATAGGGAATCCCTTTAGGCATAACTACATCAAAAGCACTTAACCTATCGGTCGCAATCATTACTAATAAATCGTTTTCTATTGTATAAACTTCCCTAACCTTCCCATGATATATATTTTTTTGACCTGGAAAATTAAATTGAGAATTGGTAATAGTGTTGCTCATTTTTTAGTCATTATTTTCAATCGCCTTATAGGCTGCAATTACTTTTTTTACTAATCGGTGACGTATAACATCTTTATCATCTAGATGAATAATACCTACTCCTTTTACTGAATTTAAAACCAATAAAGCTTCTTTTAATCCTGAAATAACTCGCCGAGGAAGATCTATTTGACCAGGGTCACCAGTTAGCATAAATTTAGCATTCTTACCCATACGAGTCAAAAACATTTTCATTTGTGAATGAGTAGTATTTTGAGCTTCGTCTAAAATCACAAAAGCATTGTCGAGAGTTCGTCCTCTCATAAAAGCTAATGGAGCGATCTGAATAGTCCCTTTTTCAATAAGAGACTCCAGTTTTTCTGATGGAATCATATCTCTTAGAGCATCATAGAGTGGCATCATGTAAGGATCTAACTTTTCTTTTAAATCACCAGGAAGAAAACCTAAATTTTCGCCAGCTTCAACGGCAGGACGTGTTAAAATAATACGTTTAACTTGCTTTTCTTTTAGTGCCTTTACTGCTAACGCAACACCTGTATAGGTCTTTCCTGTTCCTGCAGGACCAACAGCAAATACCATATCATTGGTCTTCATTAATTGAACTAATTTTCGTTGGTTGGCAGTCTGAGCTTTGATCTTCTTTCCTCCTACTCCGTGTACCAATATTGCATTTGAACTTACGGGAGTTTCATAATCATCTTTACTTCTACTCAATAAAACCCGTTCTATGACGTTTTCATCTAATTTATTATACTTAGAAAAATGATCTAATAACATCGCGAGACGTTTATCAAATTCTTCTAAAACTTCTTGGTCGCCGTAAGCTTTTATTTTATTTCCTCTTGCTACAATTTTTAATTTAGGAAAAAGCTCCTTTAACTTCTCAATATTTATGTTTTGATGTCCGAAAAAATCTCTCGGGCTTATTTCAGATAATTCAATAATTAGTTCATTCAAAAGCAGTACATTTAAAATTATTAATACTATATAAAAAATTGTTTTTCTCTAACACAAAAGTACAGTATTTTTGTTGTTATTAGTTTAAATAAATATTAACAAAATGCCACAAGCTATTATCACTTTAACTACCGACTTTGGTGAGAAAGATCACTTTGCTGGTGCAGTTAAAGGGGCTCTCTATAGTGAATTAGAGACCATCCGAATTGTTGATATCTCCCATTGTATATCACCCTTTCATATTTCTGAGGCTGCTTACATCATACAAAATGCTTACAAAAGTTTTCCTCCGGGAAGTATTCACATTATTGGAATAGACTCGGAATTAAACCCGGAAAATAAACACATCGCTGTTTATCTTGATAATCACTATTTTATCTGTGCTAATAATGGAATTATTTCTATGCTAACTTCTGAGATTAAACCTGAAAAAATTGTTGAAATTAACGTTCATGACAATATTGAATCTAATTTTCCTGTTTTAGACGTTTTTGTTAAAGTTGCCTGTCACATTGCTAGAGGAGGTACTTTAGAAGTAATAGGCAAACCCATTTCTAGAATAAAACAACTTACTGGTATTAAACCTGTAGTAAATCCTGAAAATAGTCAAATAATTGGAAATGTTATTTACATTGACAATTATGGAAATGTTATAAGCAACATCAGCAAAGTTCTTTTCGAAAAAATAGGAAAAGGAAGAAGATTTACCATACAGGCAAGATCCATCAAGTTTTCAAAAGTTTACAATCGATATAGTGATTTTATTAATTTTGACAACCCAAAAAATAAGCGTGTTGAAGATGGTAAAAAATTAGCCCTATGGAATTCATCAAACTATCTTGAGCTTTCAATTTACAAGAGCAATCCAAAAACAGTAGGTAGTGCTTCTTCCCTATTTGGCCTAAATTACAGAGATACTGTTAGTATAAATTTTGAATAAAAATATGCTTACAAGAATTGTTAAAATGGAATTTAAGAGTGAAGAGGTTGTTAACTTTTTAAGTAAATTTGATATGGTAAAAGAAAAAATACGCGCTTTTGATGGCTGTGCTTTTTTAGAATTATATCAAGATAAAAATAATAAAAATATATTCTTTACTTACAGTAAATGGGAAAAAGAATCTGATCTTGAAAACTATAGAACTAGCGATATTTTTAGGAGTGTGTGGGCAACAACCAAACCAATGTTTCGTTCTAAAGCAAAAGCCTGGAGTATTGACACGTTATACAGTCTAAAATAAAATTTATGCTTGCAATATTAAAAAGAGAAATTAATTCCTTTTTCTCAACTTCGGTTGGGTTTTTGGTAATCGCATTATTTTTAACTTTAAACAGCTTGTTGCTTTGGTTTATACCTGGAGAATTTAATATATTGGATAATGGTTTTGCTGATCTGTCATCCTTTTTTATAATTGTTCCTTGGATCTTTTTATTTTTAATTCCTGCTGTAACGATGAAGGCATTTAGTGAAGAAAAAAAAATGGGAACTTTTGAACTGTTGGCTACCAAACCCATTTCTTTAAAAAATATTGTTTTAGGAAAGTATTTTGGTGCTATAATTTTAATTTACTTAGCATTAATACCAACAACGATATATGTTATAACCATCTCAGAACTTACAAATAATTCAAGTGGCTGGGATATCGGAAGTACTATAGGTTCCTATATCGGTTTGTTTTTTTTAATTTTAGCTTACACCGCTATAGGTATCTTTGCATCAACAATTTCAAAAAATCAAATTGTAGCATTTATATGTTCCGTGTTTCTTTGTTTATTTATTTTTTATGGATTTGATACCATCTCCTATTTCATTCAAATTCCATTTTTTGAAATCAATACTCTTGGAATGAAATCACATTTTGACAATATCTCAAGAGGGATTGTCGATACTCGTGATTTAATTTATTTTATGAGTGTTTCAGTATTCTTTTTGATTTTAACAAAAATTAATTTAAGAAAAGATTAATGCATATTAAAAGACAAATAATTTATGTTTTAATAATAATTATCCTAGTTAATTTAGTAGGGAATTTTTTTTACAAACGATTTGATTTAACTCAGGATAAAAGATATACATTATCAAATTCAGCAAAAGAAACAATAGCAAATATTGATACTCCAATTTTTATAGATGTTTTTTTAGAAGGTGACCTCCCACCTGAATTCAAGAAATTAAAAGTTGAGACAAAGCAATTACTTCAAGAATTTGAAGCATTTAACTCCAACATAAAATTTAAATTTGTTGATCCCTTAAATGAAAATGGAGATACAGAATCATTGCTGAAAATTGGCGCAAAACCATCTCAGATAGAAGTTAAACAAAATGGTAAGATTAGCATACAACAAATTTTTCCTTGGGCAGTAGCTTCCTTCAAAGGTGATTATTTAAAAATTCCGTTACTTAAAAATCAATTGGGCATAACCTCTGAAGAAAGAATAATAAATTCTATACAAAATTTAGAATATGCTTTAGCAAATAGCTTCAATCAATTAACACATCCAAAAAGCCATAAAGTAGCAGCCTTAAAAGGAAATGGAGAATTGGATGATAAATTTATTGCTGATTTTTTTTCCACCCTTCGTGATTCCTATTACATCGCTCCTTTTACACTAGATTCTTTATCAAATTCGCCAGCTAAAACACTTGAACAGATTAAAGAATTTGATTTATTGGTAATTGCTAGACCAACAAAAAAATTCACTGAAAAAGAAAAATATTTATTAGACCAATACATTATGTCTGGTGGTTCAACCCTATGGCTTATTGACAAGGTTAATTTTGTAAACGACAGTGTTGGTGGTAATGATTTTGCTTTTGCCAGAGATTTAAACCTTACTGACTTCTTTTTCAGATATGGTATTCGGGTTAACCCCAACTTAGTAAAAGACTTGTATTCTGCTCCTATTATACTCGCTAGTGGAGAAGAAAGAGAATCTCAATACAATCGGTACCCGTGGTTTTATAATCCTCTTTCAGCGAGTAATTCCAAGCATCCTATTACAACCAATATTGAAGGAGTTAAGTTTGAATACGCCAGCAGTATCGATACTTTACCTAATAGTATTAAAAAAACTATTCTTTTAAATTCTTCACCTCTTTCTAAAATTGTCGGTCTACCGAAAGAAATCAATATTTCTAAAGAAATAACAACTAATTTAAAAATAGTAAACGAAGGACCAACTGATTTAGAATTTAATAAAGGAGAACTCCCACTCGCAGTTCTATTAGAGGGTACTTTCAAATCAGCCTATTTAAATAGAGTAAAGCCACTAAAAATAAATAACTATCAAGAAATTGGCCAAGAAGCAAAAATGGTAATTATAGGTGATGGGAGTATAATCAAAAATCAGCTTCAAGGAAACAGACCTTTAGAGTTAGGATTTGATAAATGGACCAATAATTATTATGGAAACAAAGAGTTTTTACTGAATACTGTTAACTATTTATTGGACGATAATGGACTTATAAACATTAGAACTAAAGATATTTCTATTCCCTTTCTAGATCCCATCAAAGTATCAGAAAATAGAACTTATTGGAAATGGATCAACCTCCTATTTCCACTGCTATTATTAACTATTCTAGTTCTAATTTTTAACTATACCAGAAAGAAAAAATATACCTAAATTTGTTAATAAGTTTCTTTTACTTTAAAACGAAATAGAGTACAAATTGAAATATATTTGTAAGTAACGTGAATTTTATTCTTGTTAAATCATAACTTTAATACAACCATAAAATATTCAAATGAAATTTATAGTATCCAGTTCATATTTACTAAAACAACTGCAGGTTTTAGGTGGGATTATTAATAATAACAACACATTACCCATATTAGATAATTTTTTGTTTCAATTAGATCAGAATTCTTTAACGGTTTCTGCGTCAGATTTAGAAACAACTATTTCCTCTAAATTAGAAGTCGAAAGCAATGAAAAAGGGAGTGTATGCATTCCAGCAAGATTATTATTGGATACCTTAAAAACTTTTCCAGAACAACCTTTAACCTTTTCTATTGAAGATAACAATACTATCGAAATAAGTTCAAATCATGGAAAATATGCACTGGCTTACGCAAGCGGAGAAGAATTTCCACAAGCAATTCAATTACAAGATCCAAGTGCCACAGTTATGTTAGGCGACGTTTTAGCAAATGCCATAGCAAAAACAATATTTGCAGCTGGAAATGATGACTTACGTCCCGTAATGAGTGGTGTGTTTTTTCAATTTTCTACGGAAGGTTTAACATTTGTCGCTACAGACGCTCACAAGTTAGTAAAATATTCGCGTGAAGATATTTCAGCTTCTCAAGCTGCTGAATTTATTATGCCAAAAAAACCTTTAAATCTATTAAAATCCATACTGGCAGGGAGTGAAGAGCAAGTAACTATAGAGTATAATAATTCTAACGCTAAATTTTCATTTGACAATACCGAAATGGTTTGTAGATTAATAGATGGAAAATATCCAAATTATGAAGCCGTCATTCCAAAAGAAAATCCTAACAAGTTGAATATAGAACGAAGTCAATTTTTAAATTCTGTGCGTAGAGTTTCTATTTTTTCAAATAAAACGACTCACCAAATTCGTTTAAAGATTGCTGGAGCAGAATTGAATATTTCTGCAGAAGATATAGATTATAGCAACAAGGCAGAAGAACGTTTAACTTGTGATTATCAAGGTGACGATATGCAAATTGGTTTCAATTCTCGTTTTTTAACCGAAATGTTAAATAACTTAACCTGCGATGAAGTTTCGCTAGAAATGTCAATGCCTAACAGAGCAGGAATCTTAACCCCAACAGATGGTCTCGATGATGGTGAATTAGTAACAATGCTAGTGATGCCAGTGATGTTAAATAGTTAAGAACTTCCATCATAAAAGTTTTATTAAATAATTATCTTTATCATTAACTATGGTCTTTGTTGGATTTTAATAGAAAAAAATATTGTTGTTCAATCTTTTTTTTAAGACCACCTCTAATATTGTTATTTTTGTATCATGATCCACAATGACACAATTGTAGCTTTAGCTACTCCCTCAGGTCCAGGCGCTATAGCAATTATCCGTTTATCGGGTAAAGATGCTATTAAAATTGCGTCTTTAGTTTTTAATTCTGTACTGGGAAAAAAATTAGCTGATCAAAAAACTCATACGGTACATTTAGGTAATATATTAGACGGAGAACGTATTATTGATGAAGTGTTAGCAACCCTATTTAAAAACCCTCAATCCTACACGGGAGAGAATGTAGTGGAGTTTTCATGTCATGGAAGTTCTTACATTCAACAGGAGATTATTCAGTTATTACTCCGAAAAGGTTGCAGAATGGCTACTGCTGGAGAATTTACTTTGCAAGCTTTTTTAAACGGAAAAATGGATCTAAGCCAAGCAGAAGCAGTTGCCGATTTGATAGCTAGTGATTCTAAAGCATCACATCAGTTAGCAATTCAACAAATGCGTGGAGGGTTTACTACAGAAATAGAAGAACTTCGCGTACAGCTCTTAGATTTTGCATCACTTATTGAATTAGAATTAGATTTTTCAGAGGAAGACGTTGAATTTGCCAGTAGAAATGATTTTCAAAAACTTATAAAGAAAACAACTTCGCTTCTAAAAAACCTTATCGATTCTTTTGCAACTGGGAATGTTTTAAAAAATGGAATACCCGTGGCAATAATTGGTCGTCCAAATTCCGGAAAATCAACTCTTTTGAACGTTTTACTTAATGAAGATAGAGCTATCGTAAGTAATATAGCAGGAACTACCAGAGACACCATTGAAGACGAAATTACAATTGATGGTATTCGCTTTCGTTTTATAGACACTGCTGGAATTAGAAATACAAAGGATGAAATTGAAAAAATTGGAGTGGAAAAAGCCTTAGAAAAATTAAAAAACTCTGCTATTTATATCTATTTGTTTGATAGTACCGAAATGGATATGAATGACGTAAAAATTGAACTAGAAAGTTTTTCTACGACCTCGAGTCAATTAATCGTAGCCAACAAGATTGACAAAGCATCTAAGAGTGTTTTAAATACAATTAAGAACAGCGCATTACCAGTATTAAGTATTTCCGCAAAAAAGAAAGAAAGTATCGATCAATTAAAAAAATCACTGTTAGATTTGGCTGGTAAAGAAGCATTAGATAAAAATCAGTTGATAGTTACTAATTCAAGGCATTATGATATTCTTATAAAATCTCTTGAAGAAATCATAAAAGTTCAAAACGGAATTGATCAAAACTTATCAGGCGATTTACTAGCAATCGATTTAAGACAAGCGCTATATTATTTAGGAGAAATTACCGGAAAAGTAAGTAATGATGACTTATTGGGTAATATTTTTGCTAATTTCTGTATTGGAAAGTGATTCCAAAGAATAACAGTCGTATACTGCTTCCACTTGTTCGACTCTAACTAATTCAGATGGTGAAAGAAACGGAATACCCAATCCTAGGCCTCTTAAAATAAAAAGTGCTCCAATAATCACTACAAATACCGGAATCATTTTTAAGGTTTGTTGTTTAATTTTTTGAGTTAAAAAATTT
>JAAEPP010000924.1 GCA_024232495.1 Flavobacteriaceae bacterium | reverse complement strand
TCTACGCAAGTTTAACAAGCGACGAACAGAAAGCACAAAAGCAAATAGTAACAGAATTTGCATTAACACTACAAAAGTAATGAATAGACTAATAGAAGACGAAATTAACACGCCTAAACACTACGACAATACAAAAGGTAGTTTATACAAGTTCGCTGAAGAACAGGGTTTAAATTCCTATGAATTTGATTTAATTAAAAGAATTGTAAGATGTAGGAAAAAAGGTGAGTTTCTAAAGGACATTGAAAAAAGCATAGCAGTATTACAGATTTACAAGGAAGAGTATGGAGGAAATACTAAAAAAAATAACGGCAATTATTGAAACCTATGAAAGTGGTGTTTGGGTATCTGCTGACAATTTAAGAGTGATGCTGAGAGAATTAACCGCTAACAACTATTACTTGACTAAATACAACATAGAGTATTTTCAAAAGTTTAACGCTATTCAATACAAGCATAAAGGTAGTGTAGCAAGTGGCAAAATATTAGCGGAAGAACAAGTGCCAGAGTTAAGAATAATAAGAAAAATAATGGAGGCTACAGAAAACGTAATGTGGTCAATGAAAAGCGAATTAAGTATAATTAAAAACGAAAAATAAAATGGGAGAAATGACAAAAGAATTAGTTTACGAGGGAAAAAAATTAAGTACAGGTAAAGCGTGGTTAATGTTTATGTTTTTTGGTTGGTCTTATGGGTCAATGGATAAAATAGGTAAACAAATATTTTTTTACTTAACCGCTGGAGGTTGTGGTTTATGGACGCTTTATGTAATGTTTACATTAAACAAAAAGATAAAAGAGTACAACAAACGTATGGCTTTACAATGTGGTTTTGAAGTTACAGATTTAACTAAATACGGATTAATCTAATGGACTTAACAAAAACTAACACAGGTCACTATAAGTATCAATTTACAGACTTAGAACTTGAAACAGTTGACTGCACTTTTACAGATTATCGTGCAGTCAAAATCAAAACAAGTAATTTAAAAGACTTACATTTGACCGTTGAAAATTTAGAAGATTTAATCGACACAATAAACGAAGTGACAACAATTAAAGAAAATTAAAATGACATTAAAAACAATAGAAGAAGTTAAAGAGTTAGTAGGTAAAAACACAACACTTAAATTTCATTTTTTAAGCGACAATATAATTAACTATTATTCTGTAATACCATTAAAACAACTTGACACTTTAATAAGTTATAATATTCAGTTTTTTTATGAAAGTGGAGTTTCTTTTTTTGAATTTGATAATTTTGATAATTTTTTAAATGACTTAAAAGTATTTAGACTTATAGAGGTAAACGAAGAAACTAAAGAACAAACATTGTTATTTGAACAAAAATATAAAGAAAAAATATAATGAATGAGGCTATAAAATTTGCAAAATATGTTGCAGATAATCTTTATGAAGATTTTTATAAAGATGTAGAAAAAAACGGAAAAACTTGGATATGTAATAATAATGATAATAATTTTTTTTATCACGAAACAAAAAGATATACAATAGAAGAAATTTACAACGAATTTAAAAGATTAAATAAATAATTATGGAAGTAACAGGAACAATTAAAGCAATAGAACAAGCGCAAACATTTGGAACATTTACAAAGCGTAATGTAATAGTGACAACAGATGAGCAATACCCACAAACATTGGCTATTGAATTTGTACAAGATAAGTGTAGCTTATTAGATAAATTTCAAGTAGGTAAAGGTGTT
>JAAEPP010000923.1 GCA_024232495.1 Flavobacteriaceae bacterium | reverse complement strand
CAGCCCCGGTAATTCTGAGCAACACATTACATTTTAAAGAACATTTCTAGCCTGCTATAGTGCATTTGTAAGCCTCTGAAAAGGGTGCCAAAACATTAATTCTTGAACATAAATTAGTGTGTTTATCAGTAAATGATTTTTACCAGGCCCGCCGCCGACCGCCGGGTCTGGTCTACATTTGAGGAATTCTGTGTGTGTGTGTGTCTGTGTGTCTGTGTGTCACACCCGTTTTCTCCATGATTGAGTGGTCGGTGATTAAACTGTATTAAATGGAACCCCTGTCTGTTTTTCCATAGATGCAAAACCCGTTTTAAAAATGAAAAAAAAGTCTACCCCAAGTAGATGAAGTCGCGAAAAAATCGCGAAAATCGCGAAAATTCGCGAAAATGGTTAAATCGGATGGACTAAACGAAGTCGGAGACAAAAACTTGATATTTCAAAATGACCGTCTTGCCACCGCGATCCAGAAACCAAAACTAAACTGCCAAAAACTCCACAAATCGTATTTGTAACAAGCGGCCTTACGGCCACCCCGGTACCAGGCCCTAACGGACCGGTTTGTTGAAGTGACCAGTAATTTCCCTTGACCAGTTAGCACATTTGGCAGGCCTTTGGCCTCGACCAGGGGCCTTCGGCCTCGGCCAGGGGCCTTCGGCCCCGCCCGGGGGGCCTTCGGCCCCGGCCAGGGGCCTTCAGCCCTGGCCGGGGGCCGATTTTTGTGGGTATTTGTGTGTATTTGTATTTTTTTACAAATACGATTTGTGGATTTTTCTGCATTTTTTTTTATTTTCTGGGTCGCGGTACCAAGACGGTCATTTTGAAATATCCAGTTTTTGTCTCCGTCTTCGTTTAGTCCATCCGATTTCGCCATTTT
>JAAEPP010000922.1 GCA_024232495.1 Flavobacteriaceae bacterium | reverse complement strand
ATGGAAATTGGAAAGAATGGTGATATGTATTTTGTTAAATGAATACGGAAAGCTATTAAAAAAAAAGTTATATTAATCTGAAAATTGGAAACCTATTTTTTCCCATCTCAAATTTTCGAAAATTTCTTATAAAGCAAAAAACTCTTATGTATATCCAAAAATTATAAATACAAATATCACATACTGTTGTAATAAACATCTAATTAAAGTTACTATTACAAAAATTGTAATTAGTTGGCTTCCATTTTGACCACAGAAATGGGATTCGGCCGCACTGTGCGCGCAGTGACTCAATTTACGCAAGTCCCGGAACAGAAAACATATACTGGTATTAATACAGGGTGTGCCAAAAATTATGCCCAACTATAAATGAATATAATTTATTAAGAAAATATATAGACACCATTTTTTCAATTACTTATACAGTAGCTGTCTGAAATATTAGTAAACTATAAATTGATATCAGTTTTACCAACTTCTTGCTAATTTTCAAATTGAAGAGAAAAGAAACTTTTACAATATTGAGGGAAGTTTAACTCCTTTCTCAGTGCAAATTCAGTGCTGTGCCCACCACTCCACGCCTGCTAAAAGCCATGAAAATTAAGTTATAAGTGTCCCCATTTATGGCCCCATTTAGGGACCGTGGCATATTGGGCAATGGTACCTGCTAAGACCATTTAAGTAAGTAATTATTACATAAAAAATATTGAGTTCAAAAATATTTTTATAACATAATTTTATTGAAAAATATGATAAAAGTCTAAGAAATAAATAACAGCTTTCACAGCTAGATAGTTTACTCCCTAAAAATCAAAAACATTTTCATCAATAAAGTTCAAACTCAAATTAATCCCGTTTAGGTTGCTTAGAGAAATTCCACAATATCATATATTGTAGGCCATATTATGCCTATTTGATTTATAAGTAAGATATCTTATTGATAGCCGAGCTCCATTTCTTGGATAGCCCTCTGTGCTCAGTAGTCTTAATAAAGCTATGGTCTTACTTTTTTTATCAGGAACATATTGAATATGCTGTTTCCAGGTTAGCTTACAATCAATTATGACTCCCAAAACACAAGTTTCTGCTTTATTCTCTAAATGATTGTT
>JAAEPP010000921.1 GCA_024232495.1 Flavobacteriaceae bacterium | reverse complement strand
TTTCAGGCAAAGTCAGGCAATGCAATCTATGCAAATTATGCTTCTCTACATGTTGTAGTTACAAAATCAAAAGGGTTTCATGGCGGCATTTTGCGGCAAAAAAGTATATTCTCTCTCAAATATTGAAATTTAGTTGAAATTGTAAGAATATTTTCACTTTTCTCATCTTATAATCAGTCGAGGATTGAGTGAGAGATTTTCAAAACTGGGATTATCACAGGAAATGATTCTTATTGAACATTAAAGCCTATTCAATTACCTTTCTTTTGAACCCTTGTTTGCAATAATAGCTGGAGTGGTTCTAAAGTTACAGTTGTTTGAGTTTGACTGCTTTCTGGGGCATTTTAGTAATTGTTGTCAATTTCACGAGGCTTCGAAATAAGAAAATAATTTTCTCAACAAATCAGCAACTTCGAAAGGTCATAAAATCGGTTTAACTCGAGCTTTTGAGCTCAAATGTTTTTTGTTTGAAAGTTAATTATATCTTCTTTCATTAAAACTAAGAATTAGGCTTCAATTTGAAAGTCAAAAAATAGGTTTTTTCCATGGCTGGGCACAGTGTGCCCCGGTTCCTGGAAATCCAAGAAATCGCCGTTTTGGCCTAGTTTTCACAAAAATTAGCCCGTTCTAGCTTAGTATCCCTAGCTAAATTCTAACCAATTTAATTTTGA
>JAAEPP010000920.1 GCA_024232495.1 Flavobacteriaceae bacterium | reverse complement strand
CTTTAGCTGGCTAGCTTGCTTGCTTGTTTGCTGGCTAGCTGAAGCGGGGTTGAGCAATTTTGTTTGGGGTAATAGATTTTTTTTGCATTTTTAAATTTTTCTCAATTTTCTTGTAATTTTTAGGGTTATTTCACCTCTGTTTGGTTTGTTCCTGTTTATGCCATCGATGTGTTCATTTTTTATATTGTAGCTGGCCATTGTGAGAGTCAGGAACAGCCTTTGTTTTGACTCAAGCACTTATTTTTGCCTAGTAATTGCTTTTCCCACAGTGGACATGTGGAAAAGGCCCAAATTGACAGTTATGAGGTAAACTTTCAAAAATTGGGTCAAATAGGCCAAAATTGGTCTCATATTGTATCTGGCACCTGTGGGACTCAGGAACATGTTTTGTTTTGACTCAAACAATTACTTTTGCCTAGTAATAGCTTTTCCCACAGTGACTGCAGGAAAAGCAATTACTAGGCAAAAGTAATTGTTTGAGTCAAAACAAAACATGTTCCTGAGTCCCACAAGTACCAGCTACAATATGAGACCAATTTTGGCCAATTTGACCCATTGTTGTAGAATTTACCAAAAAAGTGACCATTTGGGCCAATTCCACATGCCCACTGCGGGAAAAGCAATAACTAGGCAAAAATAAGTGTTTGAGTCAAAACAAAAGCTGTTCCTGACTCGCACAATGGCCAGCTACAATATAAAACATGAACACATAGATGGCGTAAACAGGAACAAACCAAACGGAGG
>JAAEPP010000919.1 GCA_024232495.1 Flavobacteriaceae bacterium | reverse complement strand
TAATTTTTTGCTATTTTTAGCCTCGCAATATTCTTAAATTATTCTTACGGCAGAAAACACGAATATAGCAATAAATTGTTGTTATTGTCATAAATGCCAAAAAAGCACATCTACAGTATTATAAATATGGTGGATAACAGAACAATATCCTTATTTCCTATAAAACAGAGCTCATCGACACTTGCATCAAGATTTTGGTGAGTGTATTTAAACCATTCCCGGTAAAAAGTACACCAATTCAGAAGTAAAGAAACACCCGCTAAAATGTTTTTCCATGAGATCCGAGCCTCGCAATATTCTTAGAATATTCTTAAATTTCACCGATTTTGAGCCTCATTATTCTTATAAAATTCATTCTTATAAAAAAAGAGTGTACTTAAGCTTTTTCTCTATCACTGAACAGAGTAATACGTCAGAAAGAGAATGAAACAAATACCAAACAGATTATCAATTTTTGGTTTCGTATATCATCAGTTTAATAGATAGAACTAAGGTAACCATAAGTTAGCATAAGACAAATCCATTCATCCTATCTGTAAGATTTTAAACTCTGCATTGTTTTGTTTATTTTTC
>JAAEPP010000918.1 GCA_024232495.1 Flavobacteriaceae bacterium | reverse complement strand
CTTTAGCTTGTGTTAGTAGATGAGTGAGGCGAATGCATTTACAGATACATGTCCCTAAAATTTATTGATATCAAACCCTAGTTTTTGGAATTATAAAGTCTATGAATATTATATATATACCGTAAGATACCCTAAGTGCGCCCTCTGTGCCCTAAGTGCGCCCGCCTCTAAAATTGATTTATCTCCTTACCTACTTTGGCTGAAATTTTCACACTTATTTTGTTTTAATCTAAATTTATGTAAGCACCTTCCCACCGAGTTACACATTCATATGTCTGCGAGTTTTGACGTCAGAGCAAAATTTGTAAAAAAAAATTAAATGTAGAAAAATAATTATTTTACGAAAACTAAAAAAGATAAAAATATCAAAATTTATATGTTAAAACAACTTATGATTGTGCAATTTTTTGTACAAACGGGAACAGAATCGGTAAAAAAATTACGGAGATATTGTAGATTATAGTAATTGAGCTCTGACACCCTGATTTTTTCATGGATATCACAATGAAAAAATATACATAAAACAGAGTATTAGCACTATCTATATACAAATTTCTGATATTCCGTGACAT
>JAAEPP010000917.1 GCA_024232495.1 Flavobacteriaceae bacterium | reverse complement strand
GAGAAAGGAAATCTGTTATGCCAGCAAGTTTTACAACACCATTCTTTCAATAATTTTGAGACATTTGTGAGATTCCACAGCTGCAAGTCAGAACATCTAATATGTATTAAAGAATTGCAATCTACACAGGGTGCCGACTTACTAACGTCACACACTTTCTTATCACAAACAGTGCATTTCCGTTGCATCCCAGTTTCAGGGTGTGTTAATTTAAAAAATAATCTTTCGTTTTCTTCTGTCATAAAAGCAATAGTGTTTTTTAATTTATTTTCCGATAGGGATTGAAATGGGAAAGATTTTTTAATACAAAACTTACAGAACCAGCTTTCATTAGGATTTTCAACCAGGAATTGAAATTTTAACCTATTTAATAAGGAGCATTGAAGATGAAACCAGCTGTTGCATAAATCACAGCAAATAGAATCCTCGTTATCATGAACTAGTTTTGAGCATTCTGGACAATTTAGGTTTTCTTCAAACGGGGAACTCATAATGGGATAGTCTAGGGGAGCTTACCAAAGGATATACAGTATACACTATAAACTTGAACATACCTAATAAAATACGGATACGATAGGATAGTCAGATGTAGTTCATTTTGTCTCTTCAGATGAGTTTTTCTTCGACGTCTCGAGGAGATGAAAATCTGGCTGGTGCAGTCGACTCGTCTTTCCTGGCGTAAATATGACCGTTCCAGGTCCAAGTGAACTTCCATTCTTTTGCCTTTGCCTTTTCGCGTACAGAGCGATACAATTCTTTATTTTGCTTCGTGAGCGATTCATTAATAAAAATCTTACCATTGGTTTCGGCTTTAAACCCAAGATCAGAGGCTGTTACATTTCTTAGCTTTTTTCTGTTTGCTAGAATCTCGCCTGCAGTCTTTCGATTTAGAAGTTTCGTGATAATAATTGGATCCCCTCTTCTTGAAGGTAATCTGTGGCATGCCACGATGTCAGATGGGTTAACCTTCACTCCGATTTCGCTAAAAACTTTGAGCGCCAACTCTTCTGTATTTTCTTGTTCAATTTTTGGGACTCCAGCGATTTCAACACACTCCCTCCGGCCATATTGTTGGAGATCATTCATCTCTTGAGAAGCTACAAACAATTTTCTCTCCATATCTTTGATCTCTTTCTTAAATTCAGCATTCTCATTCTCCAGCGCAACTTGTTTTTTTAGCATATTATCCACCATTTTTCTGTGACTTTCGTACTGTTCACTTATAAATGCTGTCGATTTTTCCATCCCTTTTAGCTTAGACTCCAATGCTGTAAACTTTTCACTGAAATGGTTATTTATATTGTCAATTTTGCTTGTCATTTCATCCAATCGCTTGTTTATGTTCTGCTCTTGCTTTATCAACATCGAAGCTAAATCTTTTATTGTTGGTTCACTTCCGCTCGCCATATTGCACGTAGTTGAATCGATAAAGAGATGTATTTAATCTTGCAAACTTTGAACTAGTAATCCATTTGGAACAAAAATAAAAGTAAAGATAATTTAAAGGAACTAAAACTATATTAAAAACATGTAACTTATGAAATTCACTCACATAGCGGTTGTTTTCAGGAGCGTCAAAGAACACGTCCGCATAACACGAAGTCATGCGTCCAAGCAAAGGATGCTTCCAATACATTAATACAGGCCTATACTCCCTATAGCTATAGGGAATGCCTAAATACCACCGTGATAGTCCGTGTATCCTAAGAAAAGTACACTTATATATTGAAAAATGAAAATCAATCAAGATAATTTGTGTGAACAAAAGTGACCCGGGTAGAACTCGAGCCCACGACCTCTCAATTTGTTT
>JAAEPP010000916.1 GCA_024232495.1 Flavobacteriaceae bacterium | reverse complement strand
TGAAAGGCGTACTTTATAGGAAAATAAGGTGAACTCTTATTGCGGGGCTAAGTTTTCACTAAGTTTTATGGGGAACTATAAGAAATTCTCAAAGTGATAAGTTCTAGGCTGTTCCGATTGACAGAACTGTTGTAATACGTATGTTTACAACGTTTTAGAGCAAACAGAACCGTTTAATTCCATAAGAAATGCGTACTTTATAAGAAATTGCGGTGTTCTCTTGTTGCGGGGCTAAGTTCTCTCTAAGTTTATTTGGGAGATATAAGACTTTCTCTTTGTAATATGTTCTAGGCTGTTCCCATGGACAGAACGGTTGTAATACGTTTGTTTACAACGTTTTAGAGCAAACGGAATCGTTTTATTCCATGCAAAAGGCGTACTTTATAAGAAATTGAGGTGAACTCTTATTGCCGGGCTAAGTTTTCACTAAGTTTCATGGGGAACTATAACAAACACTTGAAGTAATAGGTTCTACGCTGTTACCATGGACAGAACTGTTGTAATACGTTTGTTTACAAC
>JAAEPP010000915.1 GCA_024232495.1 Flavobacteriaceae bacterium | reverse complement strand
TATAAGTTCAAAATCTCTAAATATCTGGAAATCAATTCTTAATAAAAAACCGGTTATGACAAAACTTGCTCTGTTTGCACAGAGATTACACGTGTCGCCAAAACATCAATTCCGTGTGGAAAATGCAAACATCTCATCCACAAAAAATGTGCTCAGCTTGTCAACGTTTCTCTAAATAACATTGATAATCACCTGTTATCTTGGGAATGCGTAGGTTGCGCATCTAAGAATTTATCTGTGCTTCCTTTTGCCGAACTCAATGAAAAGGAAGTTGGTGATTTAACTTTTAATTCTAATTTCTCTTGTAAATGCAATTCAACAGCGATTTCCCTAACCAACTATAATAACATGGAAAATTTAGAAATATGTAAAATTTCCCTAAAAGAACATGACTCTCTTTATAATAATGACTCGGACATTAACTTAACTGACTTCTCTAACTTTAATTATTATGATAATCATGAATTTCATAAACTCTGCAATAAGCCCTCTTTCAAGGCTGAGCAGAATACAGGAATCTTGCACACAAATATCTGCTCAATCTCTAAGAATCTCGAAAGTCTTCAAACCTTATTAACCAATTTAGACCATAATTTTAATATCATAGCTGTTAGTGAAACTTGGCACACAAAAAATAACGATAGTGATGTTAGGAAACTCAAACTAGAAGGATATCATGATTATGTTGGTCTAAAAGGTTCTAGTATGAAAGGTGGGTGTGGCTTTTTTCTCAGCGATAATTTATCGTTTCAACCAAGGAATGATATTACAAAATCCTTAAATGAAATTAGCTGCGAATTTGAAGCTCTGTGGCTTGAAATTGTAAATACAACTGGAAAAAATATCTTAATTGGAGTAATCTATAACCACCCTCGTAGAGACTCTACCCCTTTTTTAGATTACCTTCAGTCTGTTCTTAACAAGATAAACCGTGAAAATAAACTTGTTATTTTGTCTGGAGATTTCAACCTAAATTTGTTAAAATATGATAAAATCCCGATGGTAGAAGCTTTTATAAATCTAATGTTAGCTAATTTCTATAAGCCTTTAATAACCCATCCTACTCGAATACATGCAAACTCTTGCCACAGTTTAATTGATAACATTTTTATAAATACCCTAGAATATGAAACTGTAAGTGGCAATCTTGTTGACAGTGTTTCTGATCATCTACCAAATTTCGTTTTCCTTGCTAATGGAAAAGTTATGAAAGGCAAAGACCGCAACCTTGTGAGAGACTACCGTTCTTTTAATTCTGAAAAATATATTGCAGACTTCAACAACTTGGATTTGGACTCGAATGAATCGAATATGAATAACTTAAATACACTTGATAAAAAATATGAGGATTTTCAATCGAAAGTTTTAAGCATTATCAATAAGCATGCACCCCTTAAATTTAGAACAAGACGACAAAGAAAACAACAATTAAAGCCGTGGATAACGAATGGAATCTTAAAATCTATATCTTCTAAGAATAAATTGTATAAAAAATATATAAAAACTAAAGATGACTTTTGGTATCAACGGTACAAAAAACACAGAAATATGTTAAACCAAGTTATAAGATTGAGTAAAAAACAATATCATTTATCCTACTTTGAAACGTATAAGTACGATTCTAAGAAAGTATGGCAAGGAATTAACAACCTTTTAAGCCGAAAAAAGTCAAAAAATTCTCAAGATTTTAAAATTAACATAAACGGTAGGCTAATTTCAGATCCCAAACCAGTGGCAAATGCTTTTAATAATTTCTTCGCAAATGTTGCACAGAATCCTGTAAACAAACTTGGACTAAGTAATAAACACTTTAAAGACTATCTAACGCATTCAAACAACGAGTCCTTTTTCGTCACACCTGTGACCCCTTATGAAGTAAATAGGCAATTGCTAAATCTAAATGAAGGAAAAGCTCCAGATGCATACGATATTCCAGTCAAACTAATTAAATGCGTAAGTGATGCTTTAACTATTCCCCTTACAAACCTGATAAATGAATCTTTTGAATCTGGCTCTTACCCTTCCCTGCTAAAATTTGCTAAAGTTGTCCCAATTCATAAAGCAAAATCACGTGAAGAACTATCCAACTATCGCCCAATATCACTGCTGCCCATTTTTAACAAAATTTTTGAAAAATTAATGCATACAAGGCTAACAAGCTTTCTAGAAAAACATCATATCATCTTTGAGCATCAATTTGGCTTTCAAAAGAACAAGTCAACTTCTCTTGCTATTTTAGATCTTTATAATCAACTTATCAACGCTATTGAGGATAAAAATATTTCATGCTGTATTTTTCTGGACTTAGCAAAAGCTTTTGATACTGTCGATCACACTATCTTACTAGATAAACTTGAATTTTATGGTGTAAGAAGTACTGCCCTAGATTGGTTCAAATCCTACTTAACTGACAGGACACAAAAAGTTTCTATCAATGGCCAATTATCGAATTCTTGCAAAGTACAGAGTGGAGTACCACAAGGCAGTGTTCTTGGACCTCTTCTTTTTC
>JAAEPP010000914.1 GCA_024232495.1 Flavobacteriaceae bacterium | reverse complement strand
GTTATTCGGTAATTGGTGAGCATTAAAGGGGCTATGAGGATTAGAAAATGCATAGGTAGTCAATATATGATCATTTAACTACCAACTTCGGCATAATCCACATTCAAATGATGAAATATGCTATAGAAATGGAATATTTATTTTATCGCTCCATAACTCGAGACCTATTTTTGTGACGTTGATGCAACTTGTAAAGCCTAAGGCTCCGAGACTATTAGAGGGAATTGTGTTGGTTTTTTTTACCTTATTGATTTTGATTTATACAACATTCCTACGGTTTGAAATTCTTACTTTTATTGATTTTTTTCTATTTAAACCGTTCAGAGCTTAAAAAACCTGTAATTAAAAAATTGGCCTTGGGGCGATTGTCACAGTAATTCAGGAAATTGAAAATTTCGAAATTTCAAACCGTAGATCTATTACTTATACATATTTTTACCTTGTGTGAAAAGGAGAAATCTATATTCTGATCCATTCTTGAGCCTTAGGGATTTAAAATCGTTGACCCGGGACATAAAATTCACCGCATTAGCACCAATATCTCGAGATAGGAAAGTGGCTGAATATTCTAGTCTGGACCATTGTACATGGATTTATTTTCTCTATTTTTGGTGTTTATTGAGCCCCATTTTATAACAT
>JAAEPP010000913.1 GCA_024232495.1 Flavobacteriaceae bacterium | reverse complement strand
GGAAGTTTGGTGGCAAAACGCTTGGCGGATTGGAAAAATTTCTTAATTTCTGCAAAGACTAAGATGTTTGGCCTAGAACCTTCACCTTTTGTAAAATTGAGTATAGAATTCTAGGGGACTGGACAGGGAGCCATTATGCTGTCATGGAAAATCTTGGGGAAGTAGCTAGTGTGAGTGGCAGTGGCGTAGCGTCTGGGTATTCAAGGTATTCAGTGAATACCCTGGGAATTTGAGTAGAAAATAAAAAAATTGCCTAAATATAAGATTTTGCAAAACAAGAAGACCTTTTTTAACTTTTGGGTTATAAACTTCATAGTGTTTTCTCCATTTCTGGTTGTTGAACGTAACGCAACACAATTTGTATATGTTCCATCTATTCCATTCCATTGTATTTGATTCCGTGTTCCATATTTTTGATAAAGATCTCTAGTTGAGCAGAGGAAACATTCTTAAATGGATTAGCGGTTATGTGTAATTGTTTATGAGAACAGTAAACGATTGAATTTCATTGTATTAATCACAGCAGAGGTCTACGGTACGCACTGAATCTCTTCCGGTAGTTTCCACCAATCAGAACTCTCCATTTCGCCAGTATTTGACCCCAAATTGACCTTTCAGATCGAGAAAACAAAAGAGCTGTACGCAGAGAAATCTCTGCGTACAGCCTCCTTTCTCGACTTAGATGATCAAAACT
>JAAEPP010000912.1 GCA_024232495.1 Flavobacteriaceae bacterium | reverse complement strand
ATCCAACCGAAGGCTTCGGTACATGTTTACTTTGACCCCTGCTTACAACAACAACAACAAACAACAAGCAGACCTGTGACAAAGCCTTGTATTGGCCCGACCTTTGGTCGGGCCAAAAAAAAATAAAAAAGTGGACCCCTTAGTCAATCTGTCTTTTCTAACTTGAATTGCATGTTTCTCCTTGATCTGAAGGGGTGGCACTAAAAGTTGGGGGTGTTCCAGAATCCTCTGATCACCAGCTTTCACATGGATGTGTCAAAAAAATGTTTTGGCAAAGAAATGCTGGCTCTAGACACCACTTTAGAAGAATTTTTTTTTGTAGTCAAATTTTGTTGAAAAGTCTGTTTTTTGGAACCAGGTAAATTTCTCCATGATTGAAGTGTCAACAAATTTTTCTGAAACATCCCAGATGACCCTATGATCCAGGCCGTCATTTTGGTGTAAAAAACTTGGGGTCCAAAAGGCAATCTTTGTTCGCTAGAAGCTGGGAAAGGGGCAAAAATGAGCAGAATCAACAATCCTGAAAATATTATTGGTGTGTTTGTTATTGAAAAGAAAAACGTTTTTGCCTAGAAAAGATGCCAAACAAAACAATCACTGAAAGTACATTTTACATACCTTTTCATCGATTATTTTGTTGTGCATGTTTTATAGGCAAAATAAAAATTCCT
>JAAEPP010000911.1 GCA_024232495.1 Flavobacteriaceae bacterium | reverse complement strand
GTAATACGTATGTTTACTACGTTTTAGAGCAAACAGAATAGCTTTAGTCCACGCAAAAGGCGTACTTTATAAGAAATTGAGGTGAACTCTTATTCCGGGGCTAAGTTTTTACTATGTCTCATGGGGAAATATAAGAAACCCTCGTTGTAATAAGTTCTAGGATGTTCCCATCGACAGAACAGTTTTAATACGTATGTTTACAACGTTTTAGACCAAACAGAATGGTTTTATTCCATGCAAAAGGCGTTCTTTATAAGATATTGAGGTGAACTTTTATTGCGGGGCTCTGTTTTAACTAAGTTTCATGGAGAACCATAAGATCTTATGGGTGTCATAAGTCCGAGGCTGTTTCCATGGACAAAACTGTTGTAGTACGTATGTTTACAATGTTTTAGAGCAAAGAGAATCGTTTTTTTTCCATGCAAGAAGCGTACTTTATAAGAAATTGAGGTGAACTTTTATTGTAGGGCTAAGTTTTTACTAAGTTTCATGGGAAACTATAAAAAACCCTCAGTGTAATAAGTTCTAGGCTGTTTCCATGGACAGAACTGTTGTAATACGTCCTTTTTACAACGCTTTGGAGCAAACGGAGTCGTTTTATTCCATGCAAAAGGCGTACTTTATAAGAAAATAAGGTGAACTCTTATTGCGGGGTTAAGTTTCCACTAAGTTTCATGGGGAACAATAAAAAACCCTCGATGTAATAAGTTCTAGGCTGTTCCCATGGACAGAACTGTTGTATTACC
>JAAEPP010000910.1 GCA_024232495.1 Flavobacteriaceae bacterium | reverse complement strand
CTACGGCCCACTAAATTAATGCGCACAACTAGCTATTGAAGCAACTAAAGTTTTGTTCAAACTACAAACGACATCTACAAAATTCGACAATATGGTTAAGATTTCCTTCTTAGTGACGCGTGTCCTAATGACCTCATGCAAGGGATCGATAGAGGGGGCAAAACAAAAACCGGAAATTCAACCCTTTGCGTACTGAATGGTTTTGAAATTCAAGCAGCCTGTGTGCTGGATATTTTTCAATGCAGGCGGGCCTCAGGATGCATTTTAAAACATTCATAATTTTCTAGAGAAATATTGAGTGTCATGAAATTTTAGAGTAACTTTCTAACTGTGTAAAATCATTCTTCATAAACGAAAAGTGTTGATAAAATCATCAATGAGCTAAAAATATTCTTCAACCATTTTGTTTCTCTTCGATACACTCTTTTTTTACATAAGAGCAATTTCATAAGAACAGCAGCCTCAAATTTGGCCAAAACTTAAGAACAAGCTACTTAGCTTAAACAAACTAAAGTTGACCATTTTTGGCTCAATATGAAGACTTTATGAAATAACCACCAGACTGAGAAATAATTACAAAACAAGCAGATTGGCAGCACACAAATAATTTCAGATGGTTAAGAGAGTCCAGCTTTGCAACAATTAGCACTACTGATAGGAAAAAAGACTTCCCAACCAGTATCAAAGTAAGAAAAATTCAAGAACATTTCAGCCTGACAAAAGAAGAACATTTTAAAACAGCCAGCTTCAAATCAATTTTACTGGTTCTTATAAAAAAAGAGTGTATTTGATGAATCTAATGCTGGACATAGGGTGCTGCCAGGGTGGAATCGAGGCTAGTTCAATAGAACACTTTCTGATCTTCAAAATAAGGGGTCTTGCGTGCTACTGTGGTGAATTTTTCGAAGTTTTACAAATATTTTCACTTTCAACAAATTTGGCTAAGAGAAAAGATGATAGAGAAGAAGAAAAACATGAATCAGAATGCATATTATAGTCGTTTGTTTATAGAAAAAGAAATAGCTACTTGGAGGGAGCACAAAATATTGCAATCATCTCATGTGTTTTTACAATACATTCGCAAATTTAGGTTTGTTTATTTTGACAAGAAAGTTAATTTTTGCTTGTAAAAAATGCTGCCTGAGAAACGCCATGATCAGCCATATGGGTTGCTTTGCCCTTTTTTGCCAAAATATCACCAGTTTCTTCTTGACAAATAAACTCCTGTCCAAGCAAATGTAAACTTCCTTAATTTCCCCCTTCATCACTAGATATCTTCGGGTTGTATTTCTGCTAAATTCATGTTTGTTTTTCCAACCAAAATAACTGAAAGCATAGTCCTGCAACTATTTTTCTTAAGCCCTAAGGGAAAACTCTATATTTGCGAGAATGTTTTCTAAATACTTCTAACATTCTAGAATCTACTGTTCCCAGAATATTTTTTAGCTCTTGAAAAAAGATAGTAGAGAAACAGAGAGAAACAGTTAGGCCTATAATTTTAGAATAACTCACTGATCAATTTTTGAAGCTTTAACTTTTCCTTTATTGAGTGATGAGGTCAACATTGCATGTTTTGAGCTTTTAGATCCATTCAGTTTTGATGATGCCTCTGCTGCTGAAACCTTGTGATTGCTGGGCTGATGATGATGACCCACTTTTTGAAGCCTTGTAGGACATAAATGATACAAAAAGCATTAGAAAAAGATTGATTGATTAGGTAGCATAAGTTTCGACTGAATTAGCCTTAAAAAGTAAACAGTGCGATGAGGGCTTTCCGCTGACCTCTTGTGCAATTCCTGCATTCAAGACGCCGAACTACAACACATTCACTACTCTATGAATAAGAAGAACATACAGGTCAAGCGGGAATTACAGCGGGACTTCTATACCAACTTTAAAGATCAATCTATCTAGGCCGTCTAGGCTTGAAAAACTCTTGAAAATAAACCTAGATTTCCCTCCACTTCGATAGAACGTTCTTGGTGTTGCAATGGTCTCTTCTCTATCCATTTCAATGTTTGATAGTATATCTTGTCCGTAGATAGACTGGAAAGGCAGTTACACGGTCGACCGTTGAAGCAAGGCACCATCGGAATGTATCCAACAGAAATTGCCATTGCATGCCCGGATATCATTGGAGACCCCCCCATGCTCAAATCCAATGCTTGAGAACCAGTTAGTCT
>JAAEPP010000909.1 GCA_024232495.1 Flavobacteriaceae bacterium | reverse complement strand
GCAGTGTATATAAGTAAACTATGATTTTTTTTAAGGATTAATATACTTTAATAATGTATGTTATGTAGCTTTTGGAATATTTGATATGTATATATATCAGGGTTGGCAAAAAATCGGATTTTTTCAGAAAAAATCGAAAATGACGATTTTTTCGATATCAATCGGATTTTTTCGATATCAATCGGATTTTTTCCAAATTAATAATATTTTCCAAATCTCCCTCCCTATAACAAAACAGAAAATATCCTAAATGTTTTATTTTCTTATTGAGTTATTTCTATTGATCTTAGGTAGAGTTCATGTTTAATAAAACATTATATTTTTAGAAAAAGAAACACTCAAAACATTAGATTTCTATATATTAAGGTCTTCAGTCTTGATGGAAAGGTTTCCAGTCTCGATAAGAGTTCCTGTCTTCTTACTGGAGTTCCTTTCAAAAGTTATACAGTGTATATCTCAAATTCCTATGTACTTTGTATGATATTGTATTTAAAATGATTAATTAATATAATTATAGTTATTTGAACAATAACCTTATTTAATTGATCATCTTCAAATCAGCCCTGAATCGGTTATACTGTGTATTTCATATCATGAAAAAATAAAGTATTTCTTAATACATATTTATGAATATCTTACTACTGGATGGATATAGATTCTGAGTACATATCAATCACACCCATTATAAGCTAAGCAATATTGAGATTTAGTTTGAAAGAAACAAACAACTTTTTATTCCATATCAAATGGTCAAATATAGTGATACAATTTTCATTGTGATTCAAGGGATTTTATCATTTTTATGAACTGATTGAAAATAAAAGTATATTCCTCAATTGCTATGATTTATTTCATATTAAGTAACTTATACAAGAAAACAAGCTTCCCTGCTTTACTGGTACCCAGCCTGTTGCGTAGCTTTGAGTGAACTAAATCGAACATACTAAAGATACGCTCAATACCTGCACTGCTAGATCGAGCTGTTTTATAGCTGTCCAGCTAGGGACAGCATGGATGGTTCCAGGGCAGAACCTTGGGCCTTCCACGTAAGTGGCTCTGTCATTAAAGCTGCCGGAGAAAACATGTATCCATCAAAAGGGATAGCTTTGGCACGGTACATGAGG
>JAAEPP010000908.1 GCA_024232495.1 Flavobacteriaceae bacterium | reverse complement strand
CTGCACTGCACTGCACTGCACTGCACTGCACTGCACTGCACTGCACTGCACTGCACTGCACTGCACTGCACTGCACTGAACTGCACTGCACTGCACTGAACTGCACTACACTGCACTGCACTGCACTGCACTGCACTGCACTGCACTGCACTGCACTGCACTCCGAGCCTGTGGCGGCTCTGCTGTTTGGATTTACGAGATTTCCAAAGTCAGATTTGCTTCCATATGTTCATATTTCCATACTTCTCCCCAGAATTGTGAACTGCAATGCACGGCCGGCTGGCACTGCTCTGTTAGTTTATTCTGACACACATTATTAAACTTTTATCCCTTACGACTATCTGACTTTCTGCACTGCACTGCACTGCACTGCACTGCACTGCACTGAACTGCACTGGACTGCACTGCACTGCACTGCACTGCACTGCACTGCACTGCACTGCACTGCACACACAATCCTCGGACAAACAGCTGCCTGTGGGAAGCCCAGTCGCGGCATCTGGCGGTGTGCTGTCACTGACAGTTAGGTACAATAGTAAACACGGCACGGCAGTGCACTGCACTGCACTGCACTGCACTGCACTGCACTGCACTGCACACTAGGCTAAGGGCGGCACTTAGCATTTTTTTTATTTTTGAAAATTCTGATTTTCTCAGGTAAATTTTAATAAATTATATAAAAGATAGGTATGATAAGCTTTTTTCCCCATGATTTTTTTAAACCCATTTCTATGCCTATTTGCGTATTTACATTTATTAGCGGCTCTAATAACACAGATGTAAAATTAATATAAT
>JAAEPP010000907.1 GCA_024232495.1 Flavobacteriaceae bacterium | reverse complement strand
CATTAGTTATTATTTGCAGCGGTTTTAAAATTTCAGTTTGAGTTTCCCGCCGAACAAAATTCGACGTCAAAAGTCATGGGAAAGCTCGGACACGTCGATGAATGAAATTGAGCTACAGCAAAAGACGGGGGTCAAGCAAATTTGCGAAATTATTATTTGAAAATTGAAATTGACATGTATTTTGCTCATTTTCTTTCATATATTTATCTAGAATTTATCAACAAATTAGAAAAATCATATTTGATGCATACATAGATTTCTAATTACCTATATAAAGACAAAATATCGTGCTAGGAAGATACGCATATTTACCTGTATTCTGAGGCCACCCCGTTTCAGCTAGTGCTTTTTGAGCGAGTTGTCGAGTGGATTTTTACAGCAATTACGTAAAATATTAACCTCGTAAGCGGTAAAAATTTAGATAAACTATCATAGATTTGAGAAATATCAGAATGGTACCAAATAGTTTACGTGTTTACGGCAGAAAAACAGAACTCTGAACGATATTTTTGCAACAGCTTTCGCGTTTTTCCGCCATTTTCGCAGCTCTTGAGCTGATGAATTTTCGAAATCTATTGTCTTTTTAGCGATTTGATTGGATG
>JAAEPP010000906.1 GCA_024232495.1 Flavobacteriaceae bacterium | reverse complement strand
TTGAGGTATTCAATTGAAACAAGGTATGTTGTAAAACTCATTCATAGTAGATGCTTTACCTATCTTTGATATCACTTATTCAATTTTAATTTCTCTTTTTTTAGGAAGTGTAGCCCCTGTCATGTATAAGAGGAGCAGAAAGTGAGGCATTCCATTTAAACATGGTATATTGTAAAACTCATTCATAATAGTTGCTTTTTCCCACTTTCATAACACTTACTCACTTTAAATTTCTCTTTCATTTTTAGGAAGTGCAGCCCCTGTCATCTATGAGAGGCGCAGAAATTGAGGTATTCCATTGAAACAAGGTATGTTGTAAAACTTATTCATAAAAGTTGCTTTTCCTATCTTTGATAACATTTACTCACTTTAAATTTCTCTTTTATTTTTAGGAATTGCATTCCTGTCATCAATAAGAAGAGCAGAAATTGAGGCATTCCATGTAAACAAGGTATGTTGTAAAACTCATTCATAATAGTTGCTTCTTCCCTCTTTCATAACACTTACGGACTTTAAATTTCTCTTCTATTTTA
>JAAEPP010000905.1 GCA_024232495.1 Flavobacteriaceae bacterium | reverse complement strand
CCCCCCGCTAAAAATGTTCTGTGTACGGCCTTGCCCCTCCCTTAAACTTTCTGCGCCAAAAAAAATTCTCTCACACCTAAATTTTATCACAAAGTTTATTTCATCGCTTCTTAAAAGTGTTTGAAGGCTAAGAGGTTAAACATTTACAGGGAAGGAACATTTTCAATGGATAAAGAGCTGTATTGTAAAAGTTAATTGTAAACTACTGATTATCTGAAGAAATCAACAGTTATCTGCTGCTGAAACTAATTCCATGTAAGTTTAACTTTATAATTTCAACCACAAGAGCTTGAAGTCAATAACAGAAAAGCGAATATTCATCAAGTAAACTTCATTGTCAAAAGGGCCTTTCCAGTCCAACAACAAATGTCAACATAACTCTGTAGTTTACGATAAGTCTCTAGCTCCAAACTTTATTCTTCAAGAGGTACTTTTATTTCTCTTTGCATTTAATCTAAATTTTCTCTCAAGGCTGTCGTGAAAGTTAATATCTTCTGAGCTTTAATTTAGGTGTTCAGAATTCAAATTATGTTTTCATAACGTTCAATCCTTGCACATAATTATCTTGATTTGTTTCTCAGTGTTGCAGCATTGAAATTTGGATAAAACCCCTTTACTTTGAAGTAATGTTTTCAATATAAATCCTCAACTGCATTTGCTAGCAAAATATTCAAGAAATGTTTACATTTTACTAATTTATATTTCTATGCTCTAATCACCTTATCATATTTCTGTGGTTCTGAACCCTCTTGACCTTTTAATCTTTAAAAGGGACTTTTAAAGGATTTATTTCCTCTAAATT
>JAAEPP010000904.1 GCA_024232495.1 Flavobacteriaceae bacterium | reverse complement strand
GCCTAGTACTGACCCAATGGTTATGACATGTTTACTGACCCTATTAGTCCCTGAGCCGGTTTGCTCTATCTAGCTTAGTTTTTGATTTCTGTGGTCAAACTGTCGTGGATACTTATAAATGGTGGAATTAAGTTATTTAGACCTATAGGAAGGTAGAAAAAAAGTTGCATAGTTGGGAAGTGTGTCGTTGAAGAGAAATTTTGCTTTGAAGTTCGGTAATTTTCGTGAGAATATAAACCGTCAAAATTCCATTGAAAACTGCAAAGTTACGTTTTTGCCTATAAAATGCTTAATTTTTGTCCGATTTGCTTAAAATTTGTACTGACTATTGCAGAATTATATGACAAAAGCCACTATATTCATAAATTGGATCTGAAATTTACATGTATCGCACCGTATTATCTAAAAAATCAGGGACCCAGAAATACAACAAAAAATGTAAAAAAATTGTTAAATAGGTATTTACCTACAAAATGCTTATTTTTTGTCCGATTAACATAAACTTTGGACTAGTAAGTGCGGAATTATATGACAAAAGTCACTATATGTATTATTTTTACCCGAAGCTTATGCCATTTGCACAATAATATTCCAAAATATAAGGATTCTGAAAGTTTAATTAAAAAAACGACGAAAATTTTTCAGTTTACGTTTTTTGTCATAAAACAATTATTTATGGTCCTATCTACTTAAACTTTGGACTAGAAATTGTAAAATTATATGAGTAAGGTCACTATATGGGTGAATTGTATCTAAAGCTTATATGGATTACGCTGTTTTATCTCGAAAATTAGGGATCCAGAAATCCAACAAAAAATCGTTAAAAATCTGAAATATAGGTTTTTACCAAGAAAATGCTCATTGTTCTCTGATTAACATAAATTTTGGACTTGCAATTACAGATTTTTTTTAAAAAAGTCACTATATTTATGAATTGTGACTAAAGTTTCAACCGATTGTACGATAATATTCCAAATATAAGGAGTCTGAAAGATTAATAAAAAAGTGAACGAAAATTAGAAG
>JAAEPP010000903.1 GCA_024232495.1 Flavobacteriaceae bacterium | reverse complement strand
TTCTGATCGAGAGATTTTGTTTAATGAGGCTAATTCTGACCAACTTAGGAAACAGATATAGTCAACCAAAGAGAAATACCGTTGCGCCTGGATGGATTAGCACGAGTAGATGTTGTCTGACAATGACAAACAATGTTATTGTTTGGCACCAACCCGGACATCAACTTGTAAATTGACTCTAGGGGATAAGGCTTCTTGAGACAAATAACATGATTTAAAAGCACCTTGTTTTTTTAAATCTCATTTATTTGTTTCTCAAGAAACTGGGCTATTTTGCAAACCGGCCAACCCATGTTGATTGAGCAAAGGTTAATTTTATGATCAGTGATACCGAATTACACCATAAATTCTGGCTGGTTCACCTGGGTCAAGGACCGAATGGTCAACGTCCAATTAGAATAAAGAACAACTGAAATACTCAAAAGAAAGAGGGACAGGGTGGGAGGGAGAAGTCGCGACCTGCCTGATCGAGAGATTTTGTGTAATGAGGCTAATTCTGACCAACTTAGGAAACAAATATAGTCAACCAAAGAGAAATACCGTTGTGCCTGGATGGATTAGCACGAGTAGATGTTATATGACAATGACAAACAATGTTATTGCTGGCACCAACCCGGACATCAACTTGTAAATTTACTCTAGGGGATAAGGCTTCTTGAGACAAATAACATGATTTAAAGGCACCTTTTTTTTAAATCTCATTTATTTGTTTCTCAAGAAACTGGGCTATTTGGC
>JAAEPP010000902.1 GCA_024232495.1 Flavobacteriaceae bacterium | reverse complement strand
CGGTAGTTGGTGGAAGCGTATTAGTTAAGTATGTGGATGAAGCTGGAAATACCCTCTCTGACAATGTTGTGAAATCTGGAAATATCGGAGACGACTACAGCACAGAACAAAAAGCCATTCCTGGATACACCTTTAAAGAAGTTCAAGGTTCAGCTTCTGGGCAATTTACTGACAAAGAACAAACTATCACTTATGTTTATACCAAAGATCCGGTAGTTGGTGGAAATGTCACAGCCAAGTATGTGGATGGAGCTGGAAACACCCTCTCTGACAATGTTGTGAAATCTGGAAATATCGGAGACGACTACAGCACAGAACAAAAAGCGATTCCTGGATACACCTTTAAAGAAGTTCAAGGTTCAGCTTCTGGGCAATTCACTGACAAAGAACAAACCGTGACTTATGTTTATACCAAAGATCCGGTAGCCGGTGCGAATGTCACTGCGAAATATGTTGATGAAAACGGAAAGACTATTTCAGACGATGTTGTGAAAAATGGAAATGTAGGAGACAGCTATACAACTGAACAAAAAGCGAT
>JAAEPP010000901.1 GCA_024232495.1 Flavobacteriaceae bacterium | reverse complement strand
CACAAAAATATGTGTCACCAAAAATTTTTTTTGAAAAAAACCATGATCAACATGGAAAATGGCTTCAGAGCATTCCATCACTGTATCAGAATATTCAAAAGATCATTTAAATTTTTTTAAACAGCTGATTATATGTGTGACTTTGTCACACGAGTCACTATGGAATGGCTGTATAGTAGATAGTAAGTAAGAAACCTATCATGCAATTTACTAGAAAATCTAGAAAACCTGCTATTTATAATCTGCAGTGGTAGTCTGATTTTATCTGGTCTCTAAATAAAACGTGATTTTGTAATATCATGCCTAAGTTTGCGAGTTGGTATACCACTATCATAGGGATAGCAGGGGAGACAGATTTGGTCTCATGTATATATGTATGCTGATCTTACAACTTCTTGTGCCTTCTATCCCTTCCATGTACCCATATTTGTAAATTCCCTCCAAGTTCTTAATCAACTATGTGAAGATTTTAATATTAACTCGGCCTCTCCGTCTATGGTGAGCGATTAGGTTCACCTCTACACGCTTGTAGGATAATTTTGAGCGCAAAAGGTGAGTTAAAAGTAGAAGATTTTCATTAACATTCCTACAATATCAAGATATCATGAAGTTCCCTTTTGACGCTGATAAAAAAATTTCCCAGCAATAATCTAAATTCCCTGGGATTGATATGGCTTAAAGACAAAAGAAATTTAGAATATGAACAATGATTACAAAATGGCCTTACATAAGCATATCTTTTTGTATAAGCAAGAAATTATCAATTTGTTTTGTATAAAAGTCGGAAAAACAGTACACTTTGTCATAATAAGAAGTAAGCATTTGCCTTACCTTGAGAGCATAATAAATGAAACACTTTCAGACTTCTTTGTTACTGTGCACAATGATGTGAGAAATGAGACTGATGATTTCATCCATCATTTAGCTTTTTACTGCAAAGAAAGAGCAGAAATAAATATTGTGCACTCCTAATCATTAAAATATTAAATATCTATCTGAAAAGGAATATGGGAACTTGAAGCAAAGTTGGTAATATATCTAGCTTTGGCCAGCGAAAAGTTTCAGCAATACTGTGTAAAACAATCTTTATGAACTGATCTTAAGAGATATACAGGTAAAATCAGGATGATAAATGATCAATGAATTTCGGAGAGCATTTTTGGTCCCATACTCCATAGTAGACTGATAAAAATAGTTGTCAGAGAGCCCTTGACTATATTTACTAATAATGATTGTTAAATGACTCAGACAAAAGATTTTGTACACAATGCAACCAAGAAAAGGCCATTAAAAATATTAATGGACTGGAAAGACAAATTTATAAACCTGCTACTTAGCCCAGCATAGTTTATCAAAATACATGGTTAGGAAACCCTATTGTTATACGTCTTTGTTTCACAGTTGATGTTGAGCAGCACTTGAACGTGTACAACCTTGTCTTATCCTCTCTCTTTATTGTTAAAATTGTACATGTAAATATTATTTATATAAATATGATGCTGAATATTGTAGAATCTTTTCTGAATAACAAATATTTCTGGCTAGGGAACCAAAAAAAGCGTTTTGGTCTTTTCACTCAACCATGACCTTGTTGGCTAAAACAATTGCAAAACAAAAGACTGTGCACTCTCAGTTTTGAAGACTTGCACATAAAGATACAACAATAGGTTTCTACACCATATCCTTCTATGAGCTATGATTTGAACAAGTGAAAATAGACTTTGTAAAAAAAACCACACCTACTCCTGTGGTTTTGCTTCTGAAGGCCCCTTGTGGATTT
>JAAEPP010000900.1 GCA_024232495.1 Flavobacteriaceae bacterium | reverse complement strand
TGGAACAATTAATCATATGAAATAAGACTTTACAAGCAGGGTCATTGATTTGGAAAAGGAAGTCTTTTTGGTCATTATTTGCTGCGACCGAAAGATGTCTAATCAAAATTAAGGGCACCCCGAAATTAGATTTGAAAAAAATAATTTAGAATAAAGTTTAATACCCAATTTATCAATTTAATTTTAAGGAATATTTTGTTGTGAAAATAAAATAAAATTCCCAAAAGTATTTAGCCCCAAATTCCATCCCCCCAATTTTTAAAATCCTAACAGGTTTCTATTTTGGGGTAGGAAAGATAAAAATAAAAAATGTGACTTACTAGTGTGCTATGTGAAAACCTTGAAAATATTTAGAATTAATTAAGTAATTACAATTCATTTGAGAATCCAGAAGCTCTGTATGGAACAACTACTAGAAAACATGTAGAATTAGTAACGTATTTTTTAATTCATTTAAGGGATCTAGAAACATTGTATAGTTTGAACTGTTCGAAACCATTTAGAATTAGTTGACTAATCTAATTCATTTAAATGATCCAGAAGATCTGCATAGAACAAACTGCTAGAAACCATTTAGAATTAGTTAAATATTGTAATCCCATAAGGAAACCAGAAGTTTCATTTTAGAATTAGTTTAGTATTATAATCCAATAAGGAATCCACCAAACTCTATGTAGGTCGAGCCGATAGATCCTTTCACTGAGAGCTCAACAGTACGGTATGCCATAAGTAGACTGTTTAACTTCCAATGAGGATTTAGTCATATTTACCAAGCAATATTTCAAAGAAACATGTCAAGATTTTTACTTAGTAAAATTATATAGATAGGGAAAAAATGTGAATAACATTATTGACTCCCGACCTCGAGTGTTTTGTTCCAATTTGAAATTATTTCCCATCCAATTTTAACTTAACTTAACATAGGATGGAATAAGTAATTATTGTATTTTAAGCTCAGCTTTGTACAGTATGATATAAACTTTTCTGTATCATAAGTATGAACAGACAAGTTAATTAACATTCAATACTTTTTTTTAAGCCTTTTTCAGAATAAAAACTCAGTTTAAATTAATTAGATGCCCTCGGCTAAGCCTCGGGCCATCAAAAAGGGTTTATATGGAAGTATTGAATAAAAATAATGATCGCCGTGTGATTAGTATCCCTCGGCTAAAGCCTAGAAGGGTTTTTGTCCTTTAATCCCAAAATGGACGGGTATGGAGATGGGTTTCTACAGGCCTTTTAGTCTGGCTTACCGCCGGATGTGGCTCATTCCACCCCATTATAATTATCAATAAGGTGTCAATAAGGTCATTATTTATACATTA
>JAAEPP010000899.1 GCA_024232495.1 Flavobacteriaceae bacterium | reverse complement strand
TTTTGTTGCAGAGAGGAAGGGATTCGAACCCTCGATACGCTTTTGGCGTATACACACTTTCCAGGCGTGCGCCTTCGACCACTCGGCCACCTCTCTATTTTTTTCTTACTAAAAAGAACACCCCGCCAAATGGGTTGCCAAATAACAAAAAAAAAATAGTATGCTAAAATTTTTAGCAGTAAAATTTTACTTCATTTCTCCTCTTAATGAGGTTTCAAATTTAGTTTTAAAGTTATTAGCTGGAATGTTCTGCCCTAACATTAGCATTAATTTAGTTACAGCAGCTTCAGTTGATATATCTTTTCCTGATATGATACCAATATTTCGATAAATTACATTAGTGCTGTAAATATTCATATCCACACTGCCTCCAGCACATTGCGTGACATTTACAACAGGTATTTTTTTATCTATTATTGTTTTTAGGGCTTTTAAAAACCATTTTTCATTTGTTATGTTACCACTTCCATAAGTCTCAAAAATCATGCCCTTTAAATTTGGTGTGGAAAAAAGATGATTTATCGTTTCTTTATTGATACCTGGAAATAGCTTTACTAATAGTATATTAGGTTCAAAAATTTTATGCACTACTAACTTCTTGTTTTTTTTCGCTGTTAACAATGATTGGTAATTAATAGATAAATTAACTCCACTAATTATAAGAGGTGGATAATTAGGAGAGTCAAAGGCTTCAAAATGTTCTGCGTTGATTTTAGTAGTTCGGTTTGCTCTATATAGCTTATATTCAAAATACAATCCTACTTCTTGAACCACAGGCTGATTATTTTCGACCAAAGATGCTATTTGAATAGAAGTAATTAAATTCTCTTTTGCATCAGTTCTTAAATCACCTATAGGGAGCTGTGATCCGGTAAATATAACTGGCTTAGACAAGTTTTCTAACATAAAACTAAGTGCTGAAGCGGTGTAAGACATGGTATCGCTTCCGTGTAAAATGACAAAGCCATCATAATTTTTATAATTATCTTCAATAATAGTCCCGATTTCAATCCAATTAGAAGGTTTCATATTAGAACTATCAATGGGGTTTGAAAAACTTTTGGATGAAATATTACAGTCCAATAGATTTAATTCAGGAATGCTTTCTAACAAGTCATTAAAATTAAAGTTTTCTAGAGCTCCCGTCTCTGAATCTTTGATCATACCAATAGTCCCTCCGGTATAGATAAGAAGTATGTTAGGTATCTTTTTCATTCATAATTTTTTATATCCCAAAAACATCCTTTGAGTTTTGTGTGGTGATTAATGAAATTTCTTCCTCGCTTAATTGGTATATTTCAGCTAATTTTTTACATATAAGAGGCAGATAACTGCTCTCATTTCTTTTTCCACGATAAGGAACAGGCGAAAGATAAGGCGAGTCTGTTTCTAGTACAATATTTTTTATATCAATTTTATTTAAAAAAGTATCAATTTTACTATTTTTAAAAGTCACTACACCTCCGATTCCAAGTTTCATATTAAATGATATTGCTTTATTTGCTTGTTCTTCGGTTCCAGTAAAGCAATGAAAAATTCCAAATAAATCGTCATCATTTTCTGATTCTAAAATTTTGAATATTTCATCAAATGCATCTCTGCAATGAATTACAATTGGTAACTTATACTCTTTAGCGAGTTGAATTTGTATTTTAAATGCTTTTTTTTGGTTCTCTAAGTTACTTTTATCCCAATACAAGTCTATTCCAATCTCGCCAACTGCAAAAAAATGTCTTTTTGAAAATTCTCTTTTTACGTGTTCTAATTCTTGTTCAAAGTTCGACTTAACGGAAGTTGGATGTAAACCCATCATCAAAAAAACATTATCTGGATATTGTTTTTCAAGAGAGTACATAGCCTCTGTAGTTGCTGAATCAATAGCAGGTATAAATAATCTTTTAACACCTGAATCAAAAGCTCTTTGCATCACTAATGAAAGGTCTTCATTAAAATGATCGCTATATAAATGCGTATGTGTATCTGTTAACATTATTTGCAAAATTACAAGATTGATTTTAATGATAAATCATATGTTCATTATATTTACTAAAAAAAATTGATTCAACTTCGAAATTTTCTAGAACAAAAAGGGTATTACCGTATTATTCTAAAAAGAATAACATCTGGACATTATACTTTTAAAGCAAAAATAAATAATGTTTCTGGTGTTTTTATTTTAGATACCGGAGCTTCTAACAGTTGTATTGATTTTACTTATGATTCGTACTTTAATTTAAAGAAGGAAGACAGTAAAATTAAAGCAGCAGGAGCTGGCGCTTTAAATATGGAAACTGCGCTTGCAAAAAATAATTTATTACTAATTGAAAAATGGAAGTTAAAAAAATTAGATTTTATTCTTATGGATCTTTCACATGTAAATGAAGCGCTCAAAGAGGTTGATGAGTTGTCAGTTCATGGAATTATTGGCGCTGATTTTTTAAAACAAACTAGAGCAATAATTGACTATGGGAGAAATTGTTTTTACGTTATTTAATATTTAATAAGGCTATATACTAAAAATTAGTTACCTTTAATTATCCCAAAAAACTTAACTAATTTTGAAAAAACTCCTAGCACTAATTTTGTGCGTTTTATTATTTTCTTCCCCTGTTGTATCACAGTCTATAAAACACTATAGATCTATTTTAGATACTACACAAAATATTTCATTAAAACTGATAGCTCTAGATTCAATAATTGCAAAATCTAGATTAATTGATGTCGAAACTTTTATTGCATTCAGTGAGCAATATATAGAAATTTCAATTGAAAGTAATCGTATAGAGAACGCTGCAAAAAAAGCAATGAATCTACAGTATGTATTAACTGATAAAAAAAATAATCCAAGTAAAGCCATTGCTATAATTGACCAAGTATTAGCTCATAAAACTAATTTAAAAGACAGTTTTTTATTGGGTGGTCTTCATTTAAAAAGAGGTGGTGCTAATTATAGAATAAATTTTGAAGAAGCAATTAAAGATTATACAAATGCTTTGAAAAGTTTTAGTAAAAAAGATTCCATATATGTTGCTGACGCTTATCTTTTTAGGGGACAAGCATATTCGAGTATAGGTAAGTTTTTTCTTGCTGGCGAAAATTATAATAAAGCTTATAATTATTTCAAAAGTTTGAAAGATTATGAATATATGCAATACTCTCTTCAAGGGAATATCACCATGTATAGCATGAACGGGTTTTTTGATAAAGCAAAAAAAGAGAGAGATAAATTGTGTTTAATTCTTGAAGATTTGGGTTTAAAAGAACAACTTTTAATGCCTTATTATAATCAAGCTTTAGATTTTAAAAAACAGAACAACAAAAAAGATGAATTCATTTATTTAAAAAAAGCTGATAGTTTATTGAAACAAATAAATGACATTAATAATTATGAGTATGTAATTGTTCATAGTGGCTTAGCTAACTATTATTCTGACAATTATGAACTCGAAAAGGCAAAATATGAAATCCTTTTATTAGACTCCAAAAAAGATGAGATTATCGGGGATTTATTAGCAGAAACATATTATTATTCTTCTAAAGTAAATTATAATAATAAAATAAAAAAATACCAAATAGCATTAAAATTTGCATTAAAAAAACTTAAAATCGCCAAAGAATTAAATCATAAAGAAGACTTGATGAATGCTCATTTATTATTGTCTGAAGTTTATTATAACCTAAATGATTATTCAAAAAGTTTAACGAATAAAAACATATATCAAAGTATAAAAGATTCTATTTTTAATCAAAATTCAGCAAATACCTTAGCTTATTTTCAAACCTTATACGAGACCGAAAAAAAAGAAAGAGAATTAATAGAACAAAACGCAGATATACAATTATTGGAAAAAGATAACAAAAGCTTCAAACAATTATCCTCTTCAATAATTATTGCTTTAGTTTTATTATTTGGCATTATTATACTTTACAAAAATCAAAGGGAATTAAAAAAATTTAAAATCCTTCATGAGAATTTTAGTCAGAAGTTATTACAATCTCAAGAAAACGAACGAGTAAGAATTTCTAAAGATTTACACGATGATTTAGGTCAAAAATTATTAGTTATTAAAAATCAACTCGTAACTACTGGAAATCAAAAAACTTTGAGATTAGTTGAAAGTACAATCAACGAGGTAAGATCAATTTCAAGAGATCTTTACCCATTTCAATTACAAGAATTAGGAATTACAAAAGCAATTGAATCTACCCTAACAATGGTAGATGAAAATTGCGAATTATTTATAACCTCAGAAATAGATAATATTGATGATATTTTTGAAAAAAATGAAGAAGTTAATATTTTCAGAATAATACAAGAGAGTATGAGTAATATAGTAAAGCATGCGAAAGCGCAAGCAAGTAGAATATCAATATCTAAACTTGAGGATCGTATTATTATCTCTATCGAAGATAACGGAGTTGGTTATGATTTTTACGAAAAATATAAACAGACAGATTCGTTAGGGCTCAAAACAATGTTAGAAAGAACAAAGTTTTTAAAGGGTCAAATGAAGGTTCAATCGAAAGTTGGTAATGGCACTCTAATTAAATACACGTTTCCGATAGCATGAAAACTAAAAAAATTATAACCGCAGATGATCATCCACTATTGCTGAAAGGGTTAAATAACTTTTTAATAGAAAAAAATTATAATATTATTGATAGCGGTACCAACGGAAAAGAAGCTTTAGAATTAATTGTAAAGTTAAAACCTGATATTGCTATTTTAGATATTCAAATGCCCTATATGACAGGACTGGAGGTTGCTAAAGAGTGTAAAATTAAAAATATTAAAACAAAAATCATACTCATAACTTTTCATAAAGAAAAAATGCTATTTCAAAAAGCTAATGAACTTAATATTTTTGGATATATATTGAAAGAATTTGCAATAGAAGAAATAGAAAATTGTATTAAATCAGTTAGTAATGATGTGCCATATTTTAGCCCTAGAATAAAAGATTTATTAGGAATTAACCCTTACAAAGATTCATACTTAGATCTCTTAACTCCGTCAGAAAAAAAAATTTTAAAATTAATAGCTAAAGATAAAACGAATAAAGATATTGCATCTTTATTGTTTATTTCTCATCGAACTGTCGAAAAACACAGAAGCAATATTATACAGAAACTAAAATTAGAACCTAAAACAAACAGCCTTTTAATTTGGGCAAAAGACAACATTTATAAGCTTCTGTAAAATAAGAGTTAACTCTTATTTTTCTGACCTGATATTGTCAAGAATTTTACAGTGTTTGATACCACTAACTCAACCAAAAAAAACTATAATTCTAGAGCTTTTTTAATTTCATTATTCATCAATAATTCTGTTGGGTTTTCTAAAGCTTCTTTTACAGCTACCAGAAATCCTACAGACTCTCTTCCGTCAATGATTCTATGATCGTATGATAAAGCTACATACATTATTGGACGAATTTCAACTTTACCATCAATTGCAACCGGTCTCTCAACAATATTATGCATTCCTAAAATACCGCTTTGTGGCGGGTTGATAATTGGAGTAGATAACATAGATCCAAAAACGCCTCCGTTAGTAATTGTAAAAGTCCCTCCTGTCATATCATCAACGGTAATACTTCCTTCCCTAGCTAGGATCGCTAAACGTTTAACTTCAGATTCAACCCCCCTAAATGATAGATTTTCTGCATTTCTAATTACAGGCACCATTAATCCCTTTGGACCAGAGACTGCTATTGAAATATCTTTAAAATCATGCTTTATTTGAAAGTCTCCATCAATCATTGAGTTGACATCGGGATAAAGTTCTAAAGCCCTGACTACAGCCAACGTGAAAAATGACATAAAACCTAATCCAACACCATGTTTATTTTTAAATTCTTCTTTATATTTTTTTCTGAGTGCGAATATTGGTGACATATCTACCTCATTAAAGGTAGTTAACATTGCGGTCTCGTTTTTAACAGTTACTAATCTTTCAGCTACTTTACGTCGTAGCATCGATAATTTTTTACGACTGGTCTCTGTTAATCTATCTCCTTTTGTCCCCATCGATGGAGTAGCTTTCACAGCGTCATCTTTAGTGATCCTACCATCTTTTCCTGTTCCTTTTATCATTGAAGGAACCATGTTCTTTTCAGCTAATATTTTTTTAGCAGCAGGAGATGCTGTTCCGGTAGCATAGGTTTCTTTTTTAGTTTCTTGCTTTTCAGGTTGTGACTCATTTTCGGTGGGAAGAACATTTTTGTCAGACGCTTCATTAATTCCTTCTGGCTTCTGAGCATCCGTATCAATTAAAC
>JAAEPP010000898.1 GCA_024232495.1 Flavobacteriaceae bacterium | reverse complement strand
TTGGCGCTGTTTAAATGATAGCATGTGGAGTCCTAGCCCACCAGTACAAATAATGTCTTGGCGAATGTTACACCGACTGAAATCTTATGGTTGGTCTCAGGATCTAATAGATATGATGTATTTAGACGATCAACAACTTGATTGGGCAGCAGCAGCAGGAGACGCTGAAGATAAAACGGATGCTGTTATTCATAGAGATGTTAATGGTGTGGTTTTAAAATCAGGTGATTCTGTTGTTTTGATAAAAGATCTAAAAGTAAAGGGTTCCAGTCTAGTTGCTAAGCAAGGTACTGCCGTGAGACGAATTTCTTTGGACCGAGAAAATCCTGAATTTATAGAAGGAAAAGTGGGGCCTACCCAGATTGTGATTATTACTAAATTTGTAAAAAAACTATAATATTATAATAGTACAAAACTATATTTTAATTAGTTTTACAAAAAAAACATGAAAAAAACCACTCTAATATTATTTTTGTTTTGTACCACATTTACTATTGGACAGAACATTTACAACCTTGAATTTTTTACTCAAGAAAGTCCCCCTTTTACTCTTTTTATTAATGGAATTCAACAACATTCAGTTCCTACAACCAATATTAGAATAGAAGGTTTTATACAACCAATATTGAAAATGCGTATGGAGTTTTCAGAAAATATGTCTGCGATTTCGAAAAATTTATACATGCCTGATGAATCATCTGAGATTTCATACCAAGTGAAAAACACTAAAAAAGGACTAAAGGTTCGAGTTTTTAGTATGGTACCAATTGATCAAGCTCCCCCAATATCATCTAGACCTGATGTTATGATAGTACCCTACTCGACAAAGCCGGTTATCACCGAAACAACAACAACAACTATAAGTACTGGAGTTACTCCCGGGATGAATATTAATGTAAACAATCAAAATGTTGGTCTTAACGTGTCTGTAAATTTAGGAGCAGGAAACGGAAATGTTTATCAAGAAACTACTTCAACGACAACCACAACAGTAGGTAGTAGCAATAATGTATATGTAATGGAAGGTTACAATGGAAATATTGGTTGTGATTGGCCCATTGACGATGCAAATTTTGCAGAGGCTCTAAAAACTATAAAATCAAAAAGCTTTGATGACGCTAAAGTGAGTATAGCAAAACAGATTATTCAATCAAACTGTATGTTTTCTGATCAAGTTAGAGATCTAGTAAGTTTAATTAGTTTTGATAGCAGTAAACTAGATTTAGCGAAATTTGCTTATGGTTATACTTATGATATTGGAAATTACTTCAAGGTAAGTCAGGCGCTTGATTTTTCTAGTTCTGTGGAAGAACTAAATGATTATATCTCTACTTTCCGATGGTAAATTTTTTTATTGATATTAAAAAAAAACTCTCAATTATTTGAGAGTTTTTTTTTGTTATTTGCTCATCATCGTAAAATAGTGATAAAATTGTGGGATAGTTTCGATTCCCTTTAAGTAATTCCAAATTCCAAAATGTTCGTTTGGAGAATGTATGGCATCACTATCTAAACCAAAGCCCATTAAAATGGTTTTACTTTTTAATTCTTTTTCAAATAAAGCAACAATAGGGATACTTCCGCCACTTCGTTGTGGTATTGGAGTTTTTCCAAAAGTTGCCTCATAAGCCTTTTCTGCTGCCTTATATCCTAAACAATCTATCGGAGTTACATAGGCTTGACCTCCATGATGTGGATTTACTTTTACAGAAACTGATTTTGGCGCTATACGTTCGAAATGATTTTTAAATAATTCTGTAATAGCTTCCCAATTTTGATTTGGGACCAAACGCATCGATATTTTTGCATATGCTTTACTGGCTATCACGGTTTTTGCTCCTTCTCCAATATAACCTCCCCATATACCGTTTACATCTAGCGTGGGTCTTATTGAATTACGTTCGTTGGTGGTATACCCCTTTTCTCCGTGTATATCATTGATATCCAATGCTTTTTTATAGGCTTCTAAACTGAACGGTGCCTCTCCCATTTTAGCTCTTTCTAACTCTGACAGCTCTTCTACATGATCATAAAAACCAGGGATGGTTATATGATTATTTTCATCGTGTAAGGAGGCAATCATTTGGGTTAAAATATTGATAGGGTTGGCGACTGCACCACCGTACAAGCCACTGTGTAAATCTCTGTTAGGCCCTGTAACTTCAACCTCAACATAACTTAATCCTCTTAAGCCTGTCGTGATGGAAGGGACGTCAGGGGCAATCATACCGGTATCACTAATTAAGATAATATCATTTTCAAGTTTTTTGTGATTTCTTTCAACAAACCAACCTAAACTTTCACTTCCAATTTCTTCCTCACCTTCAATCATAAATTTCACATTACAAGGCAACTGCCCCGTAGAGGTCATATATTCTAACGCTTTAACATGCATGTACATCTGCCCTTTGTCATCGCAAGATCCTCTGGCAAAAATAGCTCCTTCAGGATGTAATGCTGTTGTTTTAATAATGGGTTCAAAAGGAGGGCTATCCCACAGATTTACTGGATCTGGTGGCTGTACATCATAATGTCCGTAAATCAATATAGTTGGTAAATTAGGATCGATTATCTTCTCGCCGTATACAATAGGAAAACCAGGAGTTTCACATATCTCAACTTGATCACATCCCGCCTTTTGGAGGCTGTTTTTTACGGCGTCAGCTGTATGAATAACATCTGCTTTATATTTAGAATTTGCACTAATTGAGGGTATTTTTAATAACTCAATTAGTTCATCAATAAAACGTTGTTTATTTTCTGAAATATAGGATTTAGCACTTTTCATTTATTTCTTTTTTGAAGGACCGCTAAGGTAATAAAAAGCTGTATTTTTATAAGGTAGTTTCTTTGTAAATTATAAATCTTGTTTATATTTGCACTCCCTTTGCGGGCGTGATGGAATTGGTAGACATGCTAGACTTAGGATCTAGTGCTTCACGGCGTGGGAGTTCGAGTCTCCCCGCCCGCACCAAAAGAGCTTCTCAAACTGAGAGGCTCTTTTATTTTTTTAAATTCATATGGCTTAGTAAGTCAAGAGCAAAATTAAGCATATTGGTTACTTCATCCGTTTTTGCAATATGGAGGTATTTAAATATCATGAGTGCTTCTCCATTACTTTCGATATGATGGATTTCATTTTGTTCTAAAAACTCTATCAATTCCTTTGTGAAAAAAGACTTAATTTCTTCCTCATTCTCCCCACTCAATAAAAATTTTCTAGAAAATTTAGGAAACTTTTTAAAGTCTATATCTGGATTTGAACCTGAAAAAACTTTTACTCGATCAAACATTTTATCGAAAAGTCCTTCCTTATCTATGATGAATTTTGGGATGGAAGATGGAAGTTTTACCACCTGAACAGTTGTTTGATAAACTTCTAAAGCTAAAAGAGCTCCTTCATCAAAAACAATATCTGCTATTTCCCAATGTGCATTATTATTAGCGTCCAATCCTTGTAAAGAATTACTTTTCATTTCAATAGGACGTGAGTCAAAAAAGTGAAAATTCCTTAAATACGAAGTATTCCAATCAACTTCTCTTTCAAATGACCAACCATTATTAATGGCCATTTTTTGTAAACGAATTTGTCTTTTTGTAATCCGTTTTTTAAGTCGACCAGTAATGATTTTTAAAGCTCTGTTGTGACTAGTTGATGCCACATGATTATCTAACCCCTGTAATTTTACATTTCCTCCTTCATTATCATAAGTACGTTTGTATTCAATTAAATTTTCCATAATTGACAAATCTACTAATCTTGTTTGCGATAAGTCAATTCTTACAGTTGCTTCTCTGGGGACGTCTTTTAACAATTTGTCTAATTCTAGCGCGTATAAAAAGTTAGCCACTCCTTTAATCTTAACATCATAAGTACCGTTTTCAAGGGAGATTACTTTTGATCCTGATTTGTAGATCATTTTAAAAAAAGAAGATATCCCCACTTTAGCCAGTAGCATATGTAAGACTAAAGTAACTAAGATTCCTCCTATTATCCCATATAATAAAGAGGTAAATAGTGTGATTATTAGGGTAGAAGAAAGAAATAATAATTGTTCAACTCCTTGATCGTAGGTATTTTTAAAGACTTTAGGAGATGCTAATTTAAAACCAGTATGAACTAATATTGCTGCCAGTGCTGCCAGAGGAATGCTTTTTAATACCGGAGCCATAAAAGCAACAAATAAAAGTAAAAAAAGACCATGGTAAAGGTTGGACCATTTTGTTTTTGCATTACTATTTACATTGACGGTACTTCTTACAATTACATTTACGATAGGTAAACCACCCAGAGCTCCCGAGACCATTGTACTAAGACCTACTCCAATTAAATCTTTATTAAGGTTGGTTGTTCTTTTGTACGGATCTAATTTATCTACAGCTCTAGCACTGGCCATTGTTATAACAGTTGCTATTGTCGTAATAGACATTACTGTGAGCCAAAAAGGCATGGTGCCTATTCTGCTAAAATCTGGATGCATAATACTATCTAAAGGATTTTCAGGAATATTAATTAATAAATCCGGGCCTACTATGTAAGAATTGCCAAATAGATTAATTTCATGGGCATCAAAAAAATTAAAACCGTATACTATGGGGAGTGCTAAAACTAAAACCCACATTGGAGCAGGGATTACTTTAATAAATTTATTATTGATTTTCTTATAAAATATTAAGACTAAAATACCTAGTAAAGCTACACTAAAAACAAAAGGATTAATTTCCGGAATTTTATATATGGCGTCAGCCAGGATTCCTACAATGTTTTTTGCGTCCGACTTGGTTCCTAAAGCAAAATGAATTTGCTTTGCAAAAATAATGACTCCAATTGCCGCTAAAATACCGTTTAATACCGAGGATGGCAATAGCTTTGCAAATCGGCCCATTTTTAATAATCCTAGTAAAATTTGCAATGCTCCAGAGACAACTACAGCCGCTAGGACATAATTTATATTATTGTCTAAAACAGCTAACCCACCTAAAATCGCTGCAATAAGTCCTGCTGCTGGACCATTAATCGCTAAGTTACTGCCTCTAAAAAAAGTAGTAACAATACCCGCAATTATTGCAGATAGTAAACCAGACATTGGAGTTACTCCGGAGGCAACAGCGATACCCAAAGCAAGGGGTAAGGCTACTAAGGCAACACTAACTGCCGCAGTAAGATCACTTCTCCAGTTTTCTTTAAGTCCTTTTATACCTGTCGAAGGAATAGAAATATTCATATTCAATTTAAACTAAAATTATCAGGGTTTAATATACACATTTCAAAAAAAAATAAGATAAATATTATAATTTGTTTTTTTTGTATACTAAGTAATAGTGAAATGTTAATTGAAAATGATTAATATCAGCTTATTCTCAGAAAACCTTTTTTAAATTTGTTTTTTTAATAAATACAGATGATGCCACTTGAAAATTTTATTGATCATACGCTACTTAAACCTTCAGCAACAACAGAAAACATTATTCAATTATGCGAAGAAGCAAAAAAATATAATTTTTTTGCTGTTTGCGTCAATGGATCTTTTGTACAATTGGCCAAGAGAGAACTTATAAACTCGAATGTGAAAATTGCTGCGGTGGTAGGATTTCCATTAGGTGCAACGGCTCTATCAATTAAAGTATTAGAAACAAAAACTTGTATTAGTGACGGTGCAGACGAAATTGATATGGTTATTAATGTAGGAATGTTAAAATCAAAAGATTTTAAATACGTAGAAAACGAAATACTAGCTGTTAAAAATGAGGTAGGAGATAGGGTTTTAAAAGTTATTATAGAAACTTGTTATCTAACTGATGAAGAGAAAAGAGTAGTTTGTAAAATAGCGATGAAAGCTGGAGCAGATTTTGTTAAAACATCTACAGGTTTTGGCACAAATGGCGCAACTATAGCAGATATTAAATTAATGAAAGAGGTGCTGAAGGGACAGTTAAGTATTAAGGCCTCTGGAGGAATAAGTGATAAAGAAACAGCTTTAAATTATATTTCTCTGGGAGTTAGTAGAATTGGTACTTCTTCAGGGATTAAAATAATAACTTAATAAAAAAAGCTATGAGTTTACATATTGATGCAAAAAAAGGAGAAATAGCAAAAACAGTCTTACTTCCTGGTGATCCCTTACGAGCAAAATGGATAGCAGAAACTTATTTGGATAATTTAGTTTGCTATAACCAAGTACGGGGAATGTTAGGATATACAGGGAATTATAAAGGTAAAAAAATCTCAGTACAAGGAACAGGAATGGGGATTCCATCTGCGTTGGTTTACATCAATGAATTAATATCTGATTATGGTGTAAAAAATTTAATTAGAGTAGGGTCTGCCGGCGCTTATCAAAAACATTTAAATTTAAGAGATATTGTTATAGCGATGTCCGCATCAACTACTTCTGGAATTAACAACAATCGTTTTAATAATTCAAATTTTGCCCCTACTGCTGACTTCGATTTATTTATGAAAGCTGTTGACTATGCTCGAAATAATGAGATAGCGTTTAAAGCAGGTAATGTTTTATCATCGGATGAATTTTATGGCGACGATTATAATTCTTATAAAAAATGGGCAGATTTTGGGGTTTTATGTGTCGAAATGGAAACAGCAGGACTTTATACTCTTGCTTCAAAATATAATGTTAATGCTTTAGCACTATTAACCATATCAGACTCCCTGGTAACCAAAGAAGAAATTTCTTCAAAACAAAGAGAAGTTTCTTTTAGCACTATGGTGAAAATTGCACTCGAAATAGCAATTTAAAAATTTAGATTTTAAATGTAATTACGGGAATATCAGAATGGTTCACTAAATCCTCACTAATACTTCCTGAAAAGAAATGAGCCAATCCTCTTCTTCCATGAGTTGGCAGGGCAATTGTATCAATCTCATTATTTAAGCTAAAATTAAAAATACCATCTTCAACAGTATAATCATTGTAATACGCTACATTATTTAAAAAGTGTGTCGCATTTGCTTTTTGAAGGAATTCTTTGACTAAAGATTCCATTTCCTTGGTGTTTCTATAATTTTGACCCGGAACGTTGATGTAAAGTAGTGTTACTTTTGAATTTAAAATTTCATAAAATTTCATTGCTTTATTAAACACATCGACGTTTTCTAATGAAAAGTCGCAAGCAAATACCGCATTCTTTATTTTGAAACTATCATGCTTATTC
>JAAEPP010000897.1 GCA_024232495.1 Flavobacteriaceae bacterium | reverse complement strand
CTGTGCTGAAGACTTTGCTCAGAACGAAGAGATCCCTATAGAAAATTTTCCATGTACTGGAGACTTTGCCACAGAACAAAAAATCCCTATAGGGAATATTCCCCTGCACTGGAGACTTTGCCGTAGAACAAAAAAAATCCCTACCTTCTATTGCTTAATAACCCCCCCTTCCGGTTTGAAAAATTTTCCTTAAAAAGGGGGGGGGTTTATTAAACCCGAAAATTTTTTTGTAGGGTTCCTTACTAAATCCATAAGAAAATTTTACGTTTGTATAATTGGTACAATTACCCGACCATTCTCATCATACATTTATCTTTATCAGGTCGAAATAATTGTTCGATGATTTCTCGGGAGTGGCTCTTGATGCCGCTGTTTGCAATCATGATGTCAAGTATCACTGGTATCGAGAACTATTTCCGGATCAAATGGAATGCAATGCGATGTCTTAAAAAGATTTTCGAGGGTATTTTAAATGTGATTTTGAATTTATGAAACGAGAATTATGACGCTAGTAATACTTTCAAGTTTCCTCGTTTTCACATGGATGCAATGTACTTTCCTTTCATGAAATACACTTTAAAAAGTTTACTATACACCCAAAACTATTGTCAGTGTGTCCAAGAAAGTCAGAAAGTATTTTCAAATACCTTGGATGTCTTTTTTTCGCAGATGGAAGTCAAGCAATATATATTTGAAGTCAGATTCAAAAAACACCCCGGATTTGACAATTTTTGTG
>JAAEPP010000896.1 GCA_024232495.1 Flavobacteriaceae bacterium | reverse complement strand
GACAAAAATTTAAGAGGTGGAAAAGATATTGATACTACAAAATATTAAGATTTTCAGCAATAACATTATCAAATGTATTTTTTAAATCGTTAATAGTACTGTCATTTACAATTGTATAATCTATTAATCTTTCAGAGATTCCATTTTCACTTGAATGCTTTGCTTCCTTTTTACCCATAGTAGTTCTTGTTTTTCTCATACCAGTTTCAATCCGAATTATTGGAACCCCAAGATATTTCAAATATTCAGCTTCTTTATCAAATCTTACATCACTTATAACTATTCTATGAGAAGTTGAATTATTTAAATCGTTAGCTAATGAAGCAATAAAAAAATCATCTCTAATGTGTTTTCGTAGTATATCACTCCCTAACCATTGCATCAATTGTCTTGGGCTTTGATTCCATACCGGATTTTCTTGTTCTTTTGCTATAGTATCATTTAACGTTTCCATTGGAATAGAAAATAACTCTGAAACACCTTTTTTTAAAGGTCCTGCAAATGATTTTTTTTCAAAACCATAATTTTTTACAATATGATCTGCTAAAGTATCTTTACCACTACCAGCTTTACCTGTAATTCCAATTATAAACATAGGTCTTTTTAATAAAGGAATATAAAAAGGAATTACTTCACTTGAAGTCTCAACTTCACTTGTTCTACATAAACTAAAAATCAAACCCATGTTTTTATACCTTAAGTATCGATTTTTGTTTTTGTTTTCGTTTTTCATTAAAAATTAGAATTAAAAGCAATTTATTTCTCTTTTTAATGATAAACTATGAAAATTGGAATTACTTTTGGTACTTTCGATATGTTACATATAGGTCATATTCGATTAATTCAAAGAGCTTCAACTTACTGTGATAAACTGATTGTAGGTGTAAGTACTGACGAATTAAATTTTAAGAAAAAGGGAAAGAGACCTTACTTTAATTTAGAAACAAGATTGGAAATGATAAAAAATATTAAAGGTGTCTCAACAGTTTTTAAGGAAGAAAGTTTAGAAAAAAAGAAACAGTATATTGAAGAAACTGGAGCTGAACTATTGATAATGGGTAACGACTGGAAGGGAAAATTTGATAATCTAGGAATTGAAACATTGTATCTCTCTCGTACTCAAGGTATTAGCACAACTGATATTAAAAACGGTACCGTTGAAAAAAATTTTAAAAATTGATTAAAAATTTACTTAGGATTATGAATAAATAATAAATCGTTATCCATTCGTTCTCCTACCTGTTTATAACCAAATGACTTTAATATTGATATTGCTTGGTTTGAAGTTTTTGATTTTGCTTCATTAAATTCAATTTCAATAAAAATCGCGGGTTTATATTTCCTAATTGATTTTTCAGCTCCTTCAAGAGCTTGAGGTTCACTTCCTTCAACATCTAATTGTAATATATCGATTCTAGAACCATCTAGAATATCATCTAAAGTTCTAAATGTTACTGAACCATTAGGATTTTCTTTAACTCGCCACATTGCCGAATAGTTTTCATCTTTTATTACGTTTCCTTTTGTTTTTTTATTCCATAAACCAGCGTTTATTACATCTATATTTACATTTTCAATTTTAGCCATATCTTTAATAAATTTTGCTTTTGAATCATCAGGTTCAATTGATATTACTTTGATATCATTGCGACCACTTTCTTTCCATTTGGTTTTAAGAAACAAGCCAGTATCACCAATATGTGCTCCTGTATCAACGAAAACAGCATTTTTAGGTAATTTCATGCCCATTTGAAATATTTTATCTTTCATTTTTTTTTGATGATCATGATTAGTTTTTAATTTATATTCTCCTAACCACTTTTGATCCAAAGAATACCATTTTGGATTAAATTTGGCAGTATTTGACTCTATATTTTTAGAAGTTGGTTTCTTTAAAAGTAATACTAATAAAATAATAATTACAATAAATTGAATTAAAACTAAAACTTTAATAAAATTTATATTAATCATATTTTTCAAATTATATTTTAGATAAATATAAAGTTAAAAAATATAACTTAAATTAGAAAAGGTCGAAAAATGACACAAAAAAATGAAACTAGATTCACGTCCTCCCTATTATATTATATTATATATATATAAGTATGAAGACGTGAATCTAGTTGCAGTAAAATTTAAAGCAGAAAAAACTATAGTTTTTAAAAGGTATTTTATATGGTTATCTCAATGCCAATGCCAATGCCAATGCCAATGCCAATGCCAATGCCAATGCCAATGCCAATGCCAATGCCAATGCCAATGCCAATGCCAATTTAAACAATATTATTTACCCTGTAAAAACTATGGTTTATTCCGCCTTTAAAATGAAATTCACTTCCTCATACTTACTATTATATAATATATATATAAGTATGAGGACGTGACAAAATTTACTTTAAGGCGAAATAACGAGAT
>JAAEPP010000895.1 GCA_024232495.1 Flavobacteriaceae bacterium | reverse complement strand
TTAGATGGCATTGACAGGCTACGTTATGAAATTGAAAATCCATTAGAGAGAGGAATATCAGCCCGTCTAGCTCAGTCGGTAGAGCATCAGCCTCTTAATCTGAGGGTCGTGGGTTCGAGCCCCACGTTGGGCGATCATTTTGCAATGAATCTTGGTAAGTTAGATGGCATTGCTTTTCGACGAGCTACGTTATCAAATTGAAAATGCATTTCACAGTGGAATATCAGCCCGGCTAGCTCAGTCGGTAGAGCATCAGACTCTCAATCTGAGGGTCGTGGGTTCGAGCCCCACGTTGAACGGTAGTTTTGCTGAGTGGGGCTAGCTAGGCAATCGCCGACAGCTATCCTCTTCGCTCTGTTATAAATTTATAAATCGATTACTGTGCAATTCATCAGCCCAGCAAGCTTAGTCGATAGAGCATCAGACTCTTAATCTGAGGGTCGTGGGTTCGAGCCCCACGTTGGGCGATAGTTTTGCTCAATGTAACAACCTAACCAAATGGCAACAGCTATCCTCTTCGCTGTGTTATAAATTTTTGAATCGATTACTGTACTATTCATCAGCCCGGCTAGCTCAGTCGGTAGAGCATCAGACTCTTAATCTGAGGGTCGTGGGTTCGAGCCCCACGTTGGGCGATAGTTTTGCTCAATGTAACAACCTAACCAAATGGCAACAGCTATCCTCTTCGCTGTGTTATAAATTTTTGAATTGATTACT
>JAAEPP010000894.1 GCA_024232495.1 Flavobacteriaceae bacterium | reverse complement strand
TTTTTGTAAAGGAGTTAATTTTAAGTCTCTTTGAAAATAAAAGAAATCTAGATGATCTTGTAGTTGATAGAAACAAGAATCTAAATATAAAACTTTAAAGTCCAATATTTTCCCAGCATTATGGATTCATAATGCTAGAAGTTTCTCTTTAGGTGTTTTTCCATTCATTCAACGACCAGAATGAGCACGTGAGATATTCCAGTAATCATTATATTCTTGCGCATGATTCATGAAATTATTCTTTGTCTTAAACTCGTGCCCAAATGGAATTAAAAACTCCTCATCATCACTTCTATGACTCCTTTCAATAAGATTTTTCCTAATATCCCAATTAGGATTATAACAATCAATGGTACTATCTAATTGTTCCAAAACATTATTCCACTCTCATTGTTTTTTCTCACTATTAGAGAAGAATTCTGCTCATCAATCGGTATGCATTCTAATTTCTCACTGTATTCAATAATACCTTAAATGAGATAATACTAACACTAAAAACTGTAATCAAAAAGTAGATGATTTTCATCTGGAATATGCTGTAAACCTCACTCTACATCCAACAAACATAATATTCCATTCATATAATGGCAAGTGTTTGTTATGTTTGAGATTTTCATAAATATGCGTTGGTAAAGATTTTGCATCAGCTAATACCTTAGTATCATAATGTCAGTCTTCAAAAGCTCATATAGTTTGGTAATTATATAAAGATCTTGTTTCTCAGTTTTTCGTTCTAACTTTGTTAACTGTAAATCATTTTCTCTTGTAAACTCCTCTAATCTTAGCTAAAGTAAGGTTTCATAACTTCTTTCTTCTTTTCATGATTAATTGAAGTCTTTTTGCTCAAAATTGAAGTAATTCGAAATTCTGAATAATATCTTTTTCTTCTTGTATTGTAGCCTGTTTAGGATGAGATTTAGGTTTAGTTGAATTAGGTAAAAGAAAATTACATTTATTTTTAAGATCCTCAGAAGAAAGACTAATATTGTTTATTATTTTTTCTTTTATTTCTAAGGAAACTTTAGAATTATATATTTTCATTATATTTCTTACCGTATTTCTATGCATTGAATAATGATTAGAAACCTCTTTGATTTGCCATTTATCAATTATTATATGTTTAATTATTCTTAATTTAATAATTATAGCTTCATTATTTTTTAAATATGTTTTGTAATTCATTATATCTTTGTGTATTATATCCATAGGTATGATTATCTGGTAGTATTGCTATTAACAGTTTATCATACCTTTTTTATGATTAAATTTTTATTTAATATTTTTCAGAAAATTATTCATTGGATATTTCCAACGATGCACATTATGTATTATACACTCTACGGTAATGGAAAAATTATAAATTGACAAAAATATTTATATGATTAGTATTCTAAAAAGTTTAAATAAAAAATAATACTATGAAAAGATTTATTTCCTTAATGATAGCACTTGCGACATTCGCTATTGGTTGTATGCCTACAGCCATGGCAAGTTTTGTTATGCCTGAAATGGAAATGAATAAAAGTATGCAACATGGAGTTATAAATAGCTCTGATTGTTGTGATACTATGTCGTCAGATTGTACAGAAAGTAGTCATGAATGTTGTTTTTCTCCATTTAAAGATGCAACTATAAATTGAGCTAATATTCACCAAAATGAAGATAAGAAATTAAAATGAAAAGTCTT
>JAAEPP010000893.1 GCA_024232495.1 Flavobacteriaceae bacterium | reverse complement strand
GCTCTGAGTGAGACATGGCATACCAAAGATAATGACGAACGTATTAAGCAGCTTAGGATAGAAGGTTTTCACCCATACTCAGGGCAATCAGGTAATAATCTTAAAGGAGGTTGTGGATTTTTTGTTGCTAACCACCTTTCATATTCTACCAGAAATGATCTCAGTAAATCCTACCGAGATTCAGATTGTGAATTTGAAGCTTTCTGGATTGAAATTGAGAATAAATCAAAAGCTAATTCAGTTTTTGGTGTCATATACAACCATCCTCGAAGGAACACGTCTGCGTTTCTTGATTATTTACAGTCGGTTTTTGCAAAACTCAATAGAGAGAATAAAGTAGTTTTCTTATGTGGTGACTTTAACCTAAACCTTCTTAAAACAGATATATCTCCAAATGTTGATTCTTTCTTAAATTTATTGCTTTCTAACTTTTTCCAACCTTTAATTTTAAAGCCTACAAGGTTCAATGATAGATCAGCACCAAGTTTAATTGATAATATTTTCATTAACTCACTGGAACCCTTAACAATAAGTGGAAACCTAATTGATAAAATATCTGACCACTTACCAAACTTTGCGTTTTTCGGAAATCAGTTAAGTAAAAATAAAATTAACAATAGTAGTATGTATAGAGATTATAGTAATTTTAATAAAGAAGCATATTTACAGGAAGCTCAAAAAATTAACTTTTATCAAAATGAAAATCATAACCTTGACATTAATTTTAAATATGAAAATTTTCAAAATAAATTCTTAGAGTTATTAAACAAGCATGTCCCTTTAAAGCCTAAATCAAAACGCTTAAAGAGACAGCAACGTAAACCTTGGATTACCAAGGGTATTCTTAAATCGATTTCAACAAAAAATTCACTTCTTAAAAAATTTATGAAAACTAAAGATGATTTTTGGTTCCAAAGATACAGACTATTCCGTAACACACTTAACCGTGTAATTAAATCAAGTAAACAAAACTATTACTCTTCGTACTTTAATGACTTCAAAAAAGATTCAAAAAAAGTATGGAAGGGAATTAACGAACTTTTGAATAGAAATAAAGCCAAATCATCTCAAGACATCAAACTAAATCTTGAAGGAAAGCTAATATCTGACAATAAAAAAAATTGCAAATGCATTTAATCATTTTTTCACAAGCATAGCTCAGAAGCTTGCAAATAAGCTAGGTCCTACTAAAGCAAATCACAAAGATTTCTTAAAATCCCCGATTGAAGAGAGCTTTTTCATTAATCCTGTTAGTCCAGGCGAGGTTAAAAGTGAACTAATGAATCTGGACGAAACCAAGTCTCCAGGTTCATATGATATTCCAATAAAGATGGTTAAATACTTGAACGAATCCATTTCTGATATTCTTGCAGATTTGATTAATGAATCTTTCACCTCAGGTACACACCCAACACTTCTAAAGTTTGCAAAGGTGATTCCAATTTATAAAGCTAAATCTAAGCTAGATGTCTCAAATTATCGCCCAATATCACTACTGCCAATATTTAATAAAATTTTTGAAAAACTTATGTATAAAAGGCTGATAGGTTTTCTAGAGAAACACAATGTATTATTTTCACATCAATTTGGTTTTCAAAAAAACAAATCTACCTCACAAGCAATACTAGACCTATGCAATCAACTAACAAACTCTGTCGATAAAAAAGAAGTATCGTGTTGTATATTTTTAGATCTTGCTAAGGCTTTTGATACAGTTGATCATAAAATCTTGCTAGATAAACTTAGCCATTATGGTATAAGAGGGTCTGCTTTGAATTGGTTCAAATCATACCTTTCAAGTAGAACACAAAAAGTATGCATTAATGGACTTCTGTCTGAACCTCAAACTATAACACATGGTGTACCCCAAGGGAGTGTATTAGGCCCTCTTCTGTTTCTTTTATATATAAATGACTTACCCTCGTGCTCTAAAATTCTTAAATTTCATCTATTTGCTGATGATACAAGTATTTTCTATTCTCATAAAAATGCAAAAGATTTAGAGTATATTGTAAATCTTGAACTTAAAAATGTTTCAACATGGCTATCTGCTAACAGATTGTCACTTAATGTTGATAAATCTAATTTTCTTACAATATCTAAAAAGAAAAAGACATATTCTAACATAGACATTAAAATTGATAATATCTCCATCAAAGAAAAAGACTATATAAAATATCTTGGCGTACTTATAGACAATAAATTAAGCTGGAAACAGCACACGCAAAATGTCAACACAAAAATTTCTAAAGGCATTGGAATATTAGCTAAAATGAGACATTATGTGTCTTTAGATGTACTAAGACAGCTGTATCATGCTTTTATTTCCCCTCACCTCTGCTACGGTCTCGTTAATTGGGGCAGTGCTTCGAAATGCGCTACATCTAAGCTTAATCAAAGTCTCAAAAGGGCTATTAGAATTATGAATTTCGCAGATTATAGAGCTGATTGCAAACCCCTTTTTTCCAAGCTAGGCCTCCTCAATTTTGAAGATCTATATAAGCGGGAAGCTGCAAAATTTATGTACGACATAAATAACAACAACATAACCCCAATTCTATGTGAGTTATTTCAAAAAACCAGTACAAGGCACAGTTACAAGACTCGTCAAGCAACTAGAAACGAGTTTTCGTTGCCTATGGTGACAACAGAATGCCGAAAAAAGTTTATTTGTTATAATGGTATCAAAATATGGAATCAAATCCCAATAGAAATTCGTTCCATGTCAAATAAAAAGCTTTTCAATAAATATCTCCACAAATGGTTTCTTGAATTATATTAGAGTTATGAAAATTATGAAAGTTATGAAAATTATCACATTTCGATAGTAACTTACAATTTTCCACTATATCTCCAAGGAGAGCTAACATTGATTAAACACTCTGCGTCCTCCCTACCCTCCCTCATCCCGTCCTTTATACAGTATATTCATTTATAATTTTCATGGCATTTGCCTATTTTTACCCTTTTGTTCTGTTACAGTTTTCAAAATTTCAATTCAAATTGTGTAATAATTTAGTTCACACTAATACTTCACAAATGTATTGCATTTAAACACATATATATTATTCATTGTATTTAATCGCTGTACAAAGGGCACTGGGCTAGATAACCCCTGGGTTTATCTCAGTGTCCTTGGCAACTTTTTGTAGCAAATTTTCTGTTTTTCTAAAGGTTTAAAAGTAGTTAGAATTCTATTTTACTATGTATTTTAAATAACTTTTTACTTGTATACTTTTAATTCCATGTACGTAGGTACATTTGTTGCTGAATGAAAAATTTGATTTTGATTTTGATCCAGTCTTTTTTTGAGATCAGTGCTTGTGTGGGATTACAAAAACTTGTTGTTGTTGCTGTTGCTGTTGTTGTTGCTG
>JAAEPP010000892.1 GCA_024232495.1 Flavobacteriaceae bacterium | reverse complement strand
CTACGTAATTTTTTTTTAGCCTTACCATTACAGGGTAAAACAAGCCGCGTTACCCGGGTATAAGGCGACGCACTGATGTAGTCACTGATATTATGTATTTTGTTTCCCTGGTATTCGGGCTCTCATGGGCGCCACGTGTCCACAGTACTCAACGTGTACTCAGAACGAAATGGGAAATACTCAAGGTGTACTCAGAACGAAATGGGAAAAAGTCTACCACCGACTGGTTATAGGTCTACGCTATGCGTCGCCAAAAATCGTATAATATGTCCTTATATCCATCTACAGTTATCTCCATCAATTATATAAATTAAAGGTATTAAAGTTTGGAAAGAAAAAATAATGTGATGGTTAACCTTAGTATTGCTGAAATATTCTCAAGAATTGGGTATTTGTGTCTTTTCAAAGCATTTTCTTACTGATGTTAATCCTATCATCTCAACCGTTATTCAGACAACTAGATGGTTTGAAAACCCTCTGGTGCTAGATTTAACGGAACAAAGATTCTTATTTTACCCTTTTTGACTTCATGTGTAGGATTGCCTGTTTATTTTAAGTGTACAGTTATAGAAAGTTTGAAATGAAGATACTTTTTTGGCAATATTAATAAATCAAAATTTTAATATCTGATTTTTATTTTTTTGGGATTGTTTATTTTTTCAAAGATTTAAAAATGCATCAAAGGTGCTTGGAATTTCATTCTGAGTTTGGAAAAATGGTATCCAAAATTGTCAGTAATCCACAATATTGAAATAACCAAAACAAACTTCCTGTCTTTTGTTGCAGCACTCCTGTCAGCCAAAATAATAAATATGGGCTTATCACCCCTAAACCTAAAAGTTATTTCAGCCTTAAATGTTTTGTTTTTCACTCAACTTTCCAATTACATGTACTACTCTTTAAATTTATGGGATCTAATACACACAAGATTCGTAATATTTTTTATTCCTTAATGAAATATATATAACGTCCCGCATAATGTAAAAATTCAATAACTCCGGTTTAGCAGTATTGGCTTTGATATTTACCTCATGCCATGACCCTATATTTTCCCTACTTATACTACTTAGATTAGTGGTGCATATAAACAAAATGCGTTTATAATACCAAATAAAACAATTTGAGATATATTGAGCCCTTTGCATATTAGCATAATTCTTAATATTTTATTTACAGATTCAAGATGCCATAAAATTAGCTTGAAATAAAATGATTAAATTCCATAATGTTTTTCTTCCCTACGTAGGCATCATTGCATTTAAAAACTACTGTTGACTCAAATGAGTCATTTTTACATGTGTGGATATGCAAATGCTTTCCAAATGCAGACATAAAATGAAGTTTGGTTTTTGAATAGATTAACAATTTTTGTAAGGTTCAATTTTAACAAAGCCACTTCTCATAAAATATAAATTATTTAGACCAATCTAAAAGACATAGATTTCAAGAAATGTTGTCTATCTATAGCGGAACAAATGCTTATATGTATTGTGATCAATAGCCATTTCATTCCTCTTATTGAAGGAGACCAACAATTAAATGTGGAACTCTTGAATAAGTGTATGGCTTAAAAGATATGCTTAAGGGGAACCTGCACAAATTTAAAGATAGAATTTTGTACAGGGTGTAAATAAAGTATTTTCATATTTTTGTCAGCCATTAGTTTTTCTTTTAAGGACAGCTTAGACTATGTAACAATTTCATGTTTTGGGCATATTTTACCTACTATGGAAAATTATTAAAAAGCATTGACTTTTCATGTTTAGCATCCATATTCTGATTTAGCCAAGATTCTGCAGTATCCCCTTACATTTTTTCCAAATGTCTTCAATGGTTTATTTGACCTCATACCATTAAAATGTCCTGTACATGGTCTTAGTTGAACCAAAAACAATAGATAATCTATTGCTATCTATCGTTTTTGGTTTAACTAAGAAAATATATATGTTGTTTTAAGGATATGAGGTCAAATAAACCATTATAGACATTTTAAAACTAAATAGGGGACACTGCAGGATCTGGGCAAATCAAAAGGTGGATGTTAATCATAAGAAGTCAATGTTTTTTTTATAATTTTCCTTTATAGGTAAAAAATGTCGAAACAAAGTGGAGCTGTTAAATATTCTAAGTTTTCCTTATAAGATAAACATCAACTTCTAACCATATAGACCATGGGCTAGCATAGCTAACCCTCCCCCCCCCTAGGGATTTTGCGGGATATGTTTTTTTAGTAAGCTTATAGGGTACCAATAACAGAAAAAATTGCCAGCCCCCTGTAACCGGCAGCCTTTTCGGCCCAAGAGTCGAAAAAAATATGCATATATAATTAAATT
>JAAEPP010000891.1 GCA_024232495.1 Flavobacteriaceae bacterium | reverse complement strand
CAAAGAGAAATACAACAGAAGAGCAAGGGAATTTGCTCTGGCTAATAGAAGGAGATAATTAATAATACACAATGAATTAAGACCTAATAATAGAAATACTGAGTAAGAGTCGAAAGACCTTCAAAGAGATAGACATTCTCTATAATTATCTGAAGACATTCAAGTTTTTCCTAAAATTTTAACCAGAGTCTCTCTATTTCCAAATCACCAACTTCATTTAGTATATGAAAGTAGAACTATACTAGTCTGACACTATAGTCTTTAAGAAAAATGATGCTTCGGAGAAATTTTACTTTATCTTGTATGGTAAGGTAAGATTGTTTGTATTCTATAAATCATCCAAAAAGAAAAAGAAATTAAAGGATTTTCATATAAAGATAATAAATTCTGTAAACCATATGCTTTCCCTTAATGCAATCATCATAACCCTAATTTTTAGAGAAAAAATTGTTCAGAATTTCATTTTAAAACTCCATCATGTTCAAAAACTTGTTAAAATGGAAAATATTACTAAGATAGTAAAGTCTTAGGAAAACAAGCTTATTTAGTAAAAGGAGAAAAAAATATGATGAGAGAGTTGGTTGAAGATGAACCTATTGAAGTTGGTATTAGAATTTATGATGATTTTCTAATATAAATCTGGGATTTATCAGCATAAGACTGGAGGATTCTAATGAGGGCATGTTATTAAATTATTAGGCTATGGTGTTGAAAATGGGGTTAAATACTGGTACTTAGCTAATAGTTGAAATAGTGATTGATTGGGGTGAGAAAGGTTTCTTTAGAATTATTAGAGGAAAAAATGAATGTGGAATTGAATTATCTGAGTAGCTGGTCATCCATAATTCAGTATTTATATATTAATTAAAATTTCAGAAAAAATTATAAATGAAAAAGTTAATTCTAATTCTAATCATCGTAAAAGTTTTGTTGATGTCAGTGGCAGGATACTCATATGGTGATTGATAAAAGGAACAATATGATTAAAAAGTGAAATAAACGAAAAAAAAGTCGGACGAAGAGAATAAATTATTGTAGGAAAAAATGAGGATTTTATTGATACAAAGGGCCTTGATTTTGTCTAAAGAAAAATGAGTAGTACGAAGAGAAGAAAAAAGAGATAGTTGATTGGATAAAAAAGACGATAAATTAGATGAAAGAGAAAAATAAATATGAAACAGATCATATACCGGAAGTGAAAACTGTAACTCAGAATCTTCCCAAATCAACGCACATTCCTTTTGAATTAATATAATTAGTTTATTATCGAATTCTGAGTATACAAGATATGTTGCTCAAATCGCTAATTCTGAGTTGAAATTTTTTAACTTTTCTTTCTCTTGATGATTTAAACTTTTTTAATTTTTATCAAATCTCAATGCTTCGATCTCATTTTGCAAATTTAACAGATTTATGTCGATTTTCTAGCGATATTCCTTTTATTATCAGTAACATTTAGTAAGGAAATATTTTTACCAATCTCTTTTTCTTTTTTGGAATAAAATCCATCAGTTCATTTAGATTTACGTTTCTCATTTGTTTTTGCTTTTCAGATTCATTTTTGAAATATAATCCATCAGTTCATTTAGATTATTTGCCTTTCGTTTTTTATTCCCATAATTTGATTCACTTCTGTATATTTATTAGTATTTTCAAAAGATATTTATTCATTATTTGTCTGTATTCTAAACCAATATTCCTGCAATCATAAATGAAGGAGTTATGGATAAATCTCATTCAATTTTATTTAATAATCAAAGAATAATTCATTTCAAAAAAATTGAGTTTCAAATCCTAAAAATATCTCCTTTTTTGTGAATAGTGATTTACTAACTCGTTTGGTTGACCAAATCAAACTAAACCAAAATATTAAAAATCCAATCTTACTATGTGATAAATTTTACTAAACATCAATAGAGTTCACAGATAATATCCTGTTAAGTGATAAACTAAATTTATCACAATTAATTCAAAATAATTTAAAAAGTTGAAAGGTAGATACAATAATTTCCTATCTTCAATTTCAACCACAACTTTAATCCAAGATAATTTGGTTAAAATTACTATAATGTAGAATTAGAGGATGAGATTGGATACTAGTGATAGTGAAAGCAAGTCATCTAAATATTTCGATAAATTCAATGATAGCAGATCTTGGATGGATTAGATCCTCTTGAATAATTTCATAAATATCATATTTATTCTCATCCTATTCAATGTCGTTTATGATTTGTTAATCCTAGTGAGAATCTTTCAACCAGTTTATATGGAAGAATTCAAAACTCATTGCCATTTTAGATCAGATATGGCTGTGTTCTTAGACATAATCCTCTCAGCTTCAATACTGATGATTTTTAAATATTTCCAAACCATAAGTTTCAGAAATGATTTTCAGAATTAAACCAATTCTTCACTTTATTTCTTTGCGTTTTATACCTTCTGGAATGGAATCAAAATGGTTTTCTTTCTTCTGTTCGAACAAGACTCTAAATGTCTTTACATAAATCTCTTAGAGTTTATATCTCTCTATTGGGTCAGAAGTTCATCATTAGCTATTCTATTAGTCTATGTAATAGAATCAGTCTTACTTCTATCATACTTTGTGTATTTTTAGAAATATCTCAGAATGAAAAATAAAAAGATGATAGAGTTCTTAGATAATGACTTTAATTAAATTATAATAAAATTAATAAGACAATTTTAAGAACCTCTTAAATTTAAGAGTAATTCTTCAATAAGAATATGGAATCTTCTTCTAACGAAATAATGATGGTGAGATTAAACCAAGAGAGAAAGAAGTGGAGGAAATCATCAATGGCTGGTTTCATAGCCAAACCTTCCCTTAACTCTGATGGGACTATGAATATGAAGAAATGGAGATGTGAGATCCCTGGTCCAAAGGGTACAGTCTGAAGTCCAGGCTACTACAAACTCTACATGGAATTCCCCAATGACTACCCACTGAAACCTCCTAGGTGTTTCTTCAAGCCTGTACTGCCTCATCCCAACATATATCCCTCCGGAACAGTCTGTCTGAGTATCCTGAATGAAGAGGAAGATTGGAAACCAAGTATTACAATAAAGAACATCATGCTCGGAATCCAGAAACTACTCAAAGATGATCCCAATCTGAACTCACCAGCCCAACTAGAGCCCACTAAACTCTACAAGAAAGACAAAGAGAAATACAACAGAAGAGCAAGGGAATTTGCTCTGGCTAATAGAAGGAGATAATTAATAATACACAATGAATTAAGACCTAATAATAGAAATACTGAGTAAGAGTCGAAAGACCTTCAAAGAGATAGACATTCTCT
>JAAEPP010000890.1 GCA_024232495.1 Flavobacteriaceae bacterium | reverse complement strand
CCCAATGACTTTTGAGTCTGTGTCAGTGTGCTGACAGCTAAAAATAGCTATAAATTGTCTAAAACGCCCCTAAAAAGGCCCAAATGTGATGAAAAAGTTGACAAATTATTTTTTCTTAAAGCCCCTAGTATGTGTACGCATCAACCAATCATCACACATATTTTTGATGTGCAAGGTATAACTGGAAGCAATTAAAAAGAAATAATATATGTTTGGGAGGTTCATTCCAGGCCAGAACGGCAGTGAAACCAGCGCCATTGTGTATTGTAACGTTCTGTAGTCTTTGGTCAACTGCTGATAGCTGGAAGAAAGGACTGGGCAATTAAATGATTTTCTAGAACACCAGTGGGGTCCCCCATGTGTGAGGATTCCAAAACTGTAACAAACTTTGCGCCATGCATTCAATCGGCCGAGTTATGGGCCTTTTAGTCACAATTTTGGCCGTTTTGGGCCATTTTTGGCAATTTTTGGCTAATTTTGGCCAATTTTTTTGGCAATTTTTTGCCGTTTTTGGCATTTCCTGGGCCCCCCATGTGTGAGGATTCCAAAACTGTAGCTCGCTTGGCGCCCTGCATTCGATCGGCCGTGTTTTTGGTCTTTTAGTCTCACTTTT
>JAAEPP010000889.1 GCA_024232495.1 Flavobacteriaceae bacterium | reverse complement strand
ACACTTCCTTATATTAGAAAGAAATATTATTTATCCACACTCAAACTCAAAATTTTTTTTTTCAGCAAATTTAGTTAATTACATGATACGTCATTTAAAGTTGTTACAAGATTAAGTAGTTAATACATCAATTGTGAATTACAGTGAAAGGAGAATTAGCAACAACTAACATAAAATTAAAACTAAATCAGCTGACGGACACATGGAAAAAACTCAAGATAGAGCTATCAAAGCCATGTGCCCAATTGACGTGGTTTGACATATACTGTAAGATAGATATACAATTTATTTCGGTTTGAATAACAAGAACAAGAACAATAAGAATCAGCAAGTCAAAGATAAAAGTAAAATAAAGTAAAAATAAAAGATAAAGATAAAAAATGAATAATAAAAGATACAAAACAAAATAGCTTAATACTTTAAAAAGGAAATTAAGAATAAGAACAAATGTACGCAAAAAATTAGGAATGAAATGGGGTTGATGGGGCAATGGAGTATGTGCTTGTTTTTTATGTAATTCGATTATGTAACAGTCTCTAGAAGGTAATGTTTCATTTTGTTTTTGAAAGATATTTTGTTTTTGGCTTCCTTCAAATCTAATGGCAAAGAATTCCAAAGTTTAATGCCATCAAATGTAAGAAAATTTCTCTTTATATTGGTAGATATTGTTTTCAGAGAGAAACCAAGGCAGGAAGACTGTCTTGTGTTGTGTTGGTGAAGGTTTTTTGTTTTCAGAAAATTCACGTCCAAGGGTAGTGTAGTTGGTTCCTTTATGCATTTGAAACATGAATTTTGCTGTTTCTAGCTTATGAAGCTTTTCAAAGTTTAAGAGTTTAAGACGCTTAAAAATTGGCTCACTGTGTGCAGTATATGGAGCAAAGTCAGCTACTCTAACAGCTTTACGTAGATTGCATTTTAGGGGCTCTAAGATTGATTTGCTTGCGCATCCCCAGTTGAGTATGCCATAGAGTGCGTGGGATTGAATAAATGAGTTGTATAAGGTTCTTGTAGTACTTTTTGGGACCAAATGTCTTAGTTTATAAAGTACTCCTATACCTT
>JAAEPP010000888.1 GCA_024232495.1 Flavobacteriaceae bacterium | reverse complement strand
TGCCTCGATGCAGTGTTAGTAATAGTGATGGTTGGAGAAAATTAATCAGAATGGTGGGAAAAATATCAAATCTGGCAATTTTGTCAGAGAAGTTGAGAGGTTTGCGTGATATCTGATAAATGAATTTCCATCACTGGATTATAGAACCTTTCTTAAATTTGCTTGTTGTTAGAGGAAGTCACACAGTTTGGTGTCCATGAGATGGTAATGTTACTGCCACTAGCCTTTTTAGCATTCACTTGAAAATGAATAAATGAAAGTTGCTTTGAAATATTAACATTTGATAAAAAATACCTGAAAATATTTTTCCATTTCCCAAGAGAGGCCTTAACAAGCCTAAACTTGAATTATTAGGGTAGCAGGGTAAAGGAAACTAACCCAACCATTCAGGAACCAATAAGTTTAATTTATTACATTGACATCAACATCGAGAAATATATAAGGTATGGATACTTACCTCTAAATTTTACTGGTCTCGGTGACTTTGCTAGACTCCAAGCCTTCTATCATGGCGAATTAAAAAAGAAATCACGTCTCGGCCAAGAGCCTTTTTACCTCTGTTGCTTTGGGCTCCACAGCAAGCCTCTTTTAGGCCTAATCTAATACCGATGATGATATCTGTCTTCTTGAGTTGTCGCTCTAATCCAGGCTTTGAATACAGAACATGCTTATGCCTAGTTGAAAAATTCCCATTTCATCTTTGATTGTCTGCTTGCTGGAACAAGGAGCTGTATCGCAGCTTTCCCGATTTGCCCGCCATCTTGCCTTTTGCAATCACAGCAATCCCAGTTTTTATCTGATCACATGAAATTTCGATCCAACGAAAATCCTGCTATCCTATTGGCTGCTATTTATGGGTTGCCCAGACCCCTGGACTAAAGACACCTTTTAACTCCGTAGATTGCCTTTAACTGTTGCAGCGGAGTTGTTTTTCAAGGGAACATGTGGAAGAAAGATAAATTTCGAGTAAATACATCGAAGGGGAAGGAGAGGAAGAACTTTGTCCCTACTCGCATTTTGCGATCTTGTGACTGGGATCAATGTTTTGAAGATATAAACACAGTTTTCCACCTCAAAACTTTTGAAGATCATCAAGAAGACATTAGCTACATATTAAATTAACTTTTTGGACAATATTTAAGAAGGAAAAAGTTCTTTAAAGTATGAAATACAACAGATTTGCATTTTGATACGGAAGCTAATTATCATTAGGCCTAGGTCGAACAAAGCACAATTTTCATTTCTCGTTTTATTCTTGAAAAACATTCAAAACGAAAATTAAAACACATTTTTAGTTTGTTTATTATCTTATCTTTCATCCATCTTTTGAATCTTTTTTTATTAGATGTGTTTTTCGTGCAAAAATTTGTGTTTGAATTTCGGTACCCTCGACATGAGAAATGTGCTCAGGACAGCGGTTCTCACAGCAATTTCCATACTGGAGAAGCGGTCGCGAAAGGGTTAACTCGGCCTCTCCATCTATGGTGAGCGATTATGTTCACCTCTACACGCTTGTAGGATAATTTTGAGCGCACAAGGTGAGTTAAAAGTAGAAGATTTTCATTAACCTTCCTACAATATCAAGATATCATGAAG
>JAAEPP010000887.1 GCA_024232495.1 Flavobacteriaceae bacterium | reverse complement strand
TTCTGCACAAGCATTTCTAGGTTCGTATTGTCGCTTCACAAATCGTAGAGGACTACCAAGTGTCATGATGTCAGACAATGCCAAGGATTTTAAGGCTAAAGCCAAGCTGATTACTCGTATCGCAAGTCGGAACTTGTTCAGAAACATCTTAGTTCGTCATGTATTCGCTGGGACTTTTTTACTGAGAAATCGCCCTGGAGAGGTGTTTATTGCGAACGACTTATCAAAATTACAAAGGATTCGTTAAAGCAAAGTTTATAGAAAAAGATGGTGGGGAAACCTTTTGTTGTATCTTTTTGTGCAAGTTTTTTAAAATTGAGAGTGCACAGTCTTTTGTTTCGCCATTGTTTAGCCAACAGGGTTATGGTTTAGCGAATAGACCAAAACGCTTCTTTTGGTTCCCCACACCGAAATATTCGTTATTTAGAAAATATTTTATGATATTCAGCATCATATTTATGTAGGCAATATTCACATCTAAAATTTTAAAAGGAAAGAGAGAGGATAAGACATACGTTGTGCACGTCCCAGTACTGCTCAACATCAACTGTGAAACAACGACGTACAACAATAGGTTTCTAAACCATATTTTTCTATGAACTATGGTTAAACCGTGTAATAGGACG
>JAAEPP010000886.1 GCA_024232495.1 Flavobacteriaceae bacterium | reverse complement strand
CGGGTATCCCATCCCCGCTGGGGAGGCTGTTTTGAAGTTAGTTGTCCCTGTATGTCTTATTTTAAGAGAGCTTTATACGAATAAAGTTGTTCATTTGCTCAAGACATATTTACTTATCTTTCATTATTTGTGTTGATATTTAAATGTCATGGAGCAAAGTTTTGACTTTCGCCTTAACAGGACTGGATTTTTTAAACAACACCTTTACTGCAATCTTTTTCCTTTGTAAAGCTGATGCAAAGACATTCGATTTCTGTTCCGACATCAGATCTTGGTAGTAAAGTTGTGAGTATTTCCGCCTGTCATGCGGGAAACCGAGTACAATTCCCAACCGTGGAGGCTGTTTTCAAAATAGTTCTCTTCTGTAACTTTTAATCGAAGAGAGCCGTATACTAATAAATATTTTTATGTGCTCAAGACATATTTACTTATCTTTCATCATTTGTGTTGATATTTGGGTGCCATAGAGCAAAGTTATCATTTTTGCGCTAACAGGACTGGATTTTTTAAAGAACCCCTCTACTGCTATCATTTTTCTTTGTAAAGCTGATAAAATGACATTT
>JAAEPP010000885.1 GCA_024232495.1 Flavobacteriaceae bacterium | reverse complement strand
CACCTCAATTTCTTACAAAGTACGCCTTTCCCATGGAATAAAACGATTCCGTTTGCTCTAAAACGTTGTAAACATATGTTTTACAATAGTTCTGTCCATGGGAACAACTTAAAACTTATAACACCGAGGGTTTTTTTCTAGTTCCCCATGAAACTTAGTGAAAACTTAGCCCCGCAATAAGAGTTCACCTGAATTTCTTATGAAGTACGCCCTTCGCATGGAATAAAACGATTCCGTTTGCTCTAAAACGTTGTAAACAAATGTATTACAACAGCTCTGCCCAAGGGCACAGCCTAGAACTTATAACACCAAGGGTTTCTTATAGTTTTCCATGATACTTAGTGAAAACTTAGCCCCGCAATAAGAGTTCACCTCAATTTGTTATGAAGTACGCCTTTCGCATTGAATAAAACGATTCTGTTTGCTCTAAAACGTTGTAAAAATACATATTACATCAATTCTGTCCATTGGATCAGCCTAGAACTTATTACACCGGAGGTTTTTTATAGTTACCCAAGAAACTTAGTGAAAAGTTTGCCCCGCAATAAGGGTTGACCTTAATTTCGTATAAAGTACGCCTTTTGCATGGAGTAAAACGATTCCGTTTGCTCTAAAACGTTTTAAACATACGTATTACAACAGTTCTGTCCATGGGAACAGCCTAGAACTTATTACTTCGAGGGTTTCTTCTACTTCCCTATAAAAGTTAGTGAAAACTTAGCCCCGTAATAGGAGTTTACCTCAATTTCTTATAAAGTACGCATTTCCCATCGAATAAAACGGAAGAGCTTCGTCTAGAACATGGTAGTAAAACGCAGTGCACCCGGTATCACCATAAAAACAGCGTAGAACTT
>JAAEPP010000884.1 GCA_024232495.1 Flavobacteriaceae bacterium | reverse complement strand
CCCTATCAGTTAGCAACCCTGATTTTTAAACATGTTTCTTCGAAGAAAGACACTTCGTTTGCTGTCTTGCTTATGTCTGCCTTGACGTTTGAGTGATAAGTTCCAAGAATCCAAATTTGCCAACATAACTAACATATAAAGCTTGAAAGTTAAGTAATGTCATTTCTATGGCTAACCCTTTTTAGGTGAGAAACATATTTTGCTTTTTGGAACCATAAATCCTTTTTCTAATCTCTGTGAGCATATTGAAGAGATTGAACAATGAAATATTGAATGCTGGGGAATGTCATTCTAAGTTTACTTCTCAGTGAAGTCAATAGTTACGATTTTTTTGGTTGTGATTATCTACCAACATACAATGAACCAGGTGTAAAACGCTTCATGATATCCATAGCCTGAAGAGAGCTGAAAAGTTCCAGCAACATAGTGGACCTAAAAGGCCTTGTTATGCATACATATCTCCTAGGTATAAATCATTGAGCAACACACACCAGGCTGTGGTTGGAAGAGAGGTCAAACCATCAATTCAATTCAATTCAATATTATTCGCAAATTACATCTTAATACAGTATACCAAAAATATGTAATCTACACGACCCAAGAAAAGCAGAGCTTATCTAGCTTGGGCCGTAAATTAAAATTTAAAGCTATTACAAGAAAAATAAAACATTACAATTCTAAAACTAGTACAAAGTATAATTCAACAGTAACAATAAATGCGTCATAAAAACTAGGTAATTGAGGTGTTTTGAAGAGTGTTAGATGATGAAAGTTGTTGATACAAAGGTAAGAAAGATTGAAGGAATTCAATAATAAGTTTTAATGAAGATAATGTAAATTAAGAAGATAATGTAAGTTAATTTTAGACTCAGATTAAATTTATATTGTCAAATTAATATCTAGAAATGAAATATCTTTTAAGACGTTTTGTAAAAGTTGAAGTTTTATTAACGTCTTTTAGAGATTCAGGTAGCTCATTCCAGAGTCGAGCACCTTTGTTTAGTAGCATTCTCTCGCCCCATCTTTTATTAGTACGATGTATTTTGTAATCTTTGATTTTACGGGTGTTGTAGACGTGAAAGCTTTCATTTTTTAGGAAATAGTTTTGAAAAACAACAGGCAGCTTTTCTTGACTACGGTTTATTTGATGCATGAATTTAAGAATTTTTAATTCATAGAGATCATTTATTTTTAAGAAATTCAATTCTTTATGTAGCGCATTTGTGCTATATCGATTCTCTTTGAAGCTTAGTAATCTGAGAATCCTATTTTGTATGACTTGTAGCTCTTTCAAATATTTCTGAGGAGCCACTCCATATGCTTCAAGTCCATAGCTAATTTTTGATAATACTAATGAGTCGTATGCTGCAGTTAAGCAATCTTTTGGTAAGGAGTAGCGTATTTTAGAAAATATAGATGTGTATTTGACTATTTCACTTTTTATCTTATGTATGTGGTTTTTCCAACTAAGGTCTTGATCAATTATCAAACCAAGGTATTTGACATGATCGTACTGCTTTAGTTCATCAGTTAGCTTTACTGGAGAATTTGTTTGTTGGTTATTTTTCGAACCAGAATGGAAAATACTGTAATTTGTCTTGTCAGTATTTACTAGTAGCTTATTTGCTTTGAGCCAATCGCTTATTTTTTCAAGTTCGATGTTAGTTTCGTTTATAAGCATTTCAGTGCTTTTTCCGAAATTGAAAAGATTAGTGTCATCTGCAAAAAGACGGGGCTCTAAACTGGTTGCAGTTTTCATATCATTTACAAATAGTGTAAAGAGGATAGGGCCAAGAACAGACCCTTGTGGTACCCCCTTTGCTATAAGCTTTGATTGGGACTTTATACCGTTAACCACAGTATACTGTCTTCGATTGGCTAGGTAGCTGGAAAACCATTTGTGTATTATCCCTCTAAAACCATAGTAAGAAAGTTTGTGGAGAAGTATAGAATGATCTATTGTATCGAAAGCTTTAGACAAGTCTAAAAATATACCTATGCCACAATTTCTTTCATCCAAATTGGAATATATTTTTTCAATAAGCTCAAGCAAGGCATGTAATGTCGAGTGTCCTTCTCTAAAGCCAAATTGAAGTTTGTAGAGAATTTTATGTTTACTAATAAAAGAATGGATTCTTTTTGCAAGTAATTTTTCCATTATTTTCTCGAAGCAGGATAGTAATGAAATCGGTCTATAATTATCTGGAATTGTCTTATCTCCTTTTTTGAATATTGGAATGACTTTAGCAATTTTCCAGATATCAGGCATCACTCCAGAAGAGAAGGAGACATTGTAGATATAAGTAATTGGTTTCACCAGAAGACAACAAGACAATTTAATAATTGCTGGTCTTATGTCATCGTCTCCTGGTGATTTTTTAGTTTTCATATCCTGAATGATATTGGAAACCTCGAGTTCGTCTACTGGTGTCAAGTAAAATGTCTGATCAACAGGTTGTTTCAAATAATCACTAAAGGTGTTTTTGGAAGACTGTATCTTTTGAGAGACTTTTTCACCAATATTGCAGAAATGTGTGTTTAAGATTTCAGCTATACCTTGGCTGCTGTCGTATAATTTTCCTTCATAAACTATATTTTTCAAAGCATTTTGTATTTTATGCTTATTAGGGTTTAAAAAGCTTCCTAACGTGGACCACATTTTTGTTATTCTTGTAGATTTTTTGTCAAATAGTTCACGAAAATAAGCATTTTTAGATGAACGTAGGCAGGAGAGTAAAATATTACGGTACTTTGAATATTTCATTTTGTTTTCAGATGTTCTGTTTCTAGTAAAAGTTGAAAAAAGAGCATTTTTCTTAACAATGCACTTTTTAAGGGCTGCAGTAATCCATGGTTTGTCTTTGAGCTTTCTTTTTGACACAAGTTTGGTTGGGAAAGCCTCATTATATGTTCTTTGCACAAAGTTATGGAACAATGATGCACATTTATTTGCATCCTTCTCCATATAAAGGTCATCCCAATTTTTCTTACGTAGAGTATCTAGAAATAAATTCTTATTTTTTTCGCCAAATATACGAGTTAGTTTCCTAGTTTTGTCCTGTTTCAGAGGTTTCTTATTGAATATGAAAATGAAGTTTGCAAAATGGTCTGTTATATCAGTAAAAATGTTACCTGAAGTAATCTTTTCGCTTTCCTTCTTTTCTTTATAAAAGATGTGATCAATCAGGGTTGCAGTGTGATCTGTAACTCTCGATGGGAGGATTGTCCCCGGAAGATATCCTTGGGTTAGCAAGAGGTCCAGATATTCTTTTGTTTTAGATTTTCCCTGCTGATTATACTTTATCAAGTCTATGTTAATGTCTCCTACAATGATGCACTTGTCGTGGTGTATGTTTTCTATATTTTGTAGAGCGATTTCAAGTTTTGAATTGAAGTCATCTATGTTGCCATTGGGATGTCTATATATTGTTCCAATGATTGTTTGCCTTCTGTTTTTAGTTAGTTTGACCCACAAGTTTTCACAGGGATCTTTACATGAAAATTCAAGTGAGGTTAATATCTCAAAACCTACCTCCTCTTTTACATAAATACCAACTCCACCTACATTGCTTGAATTCGGGGCAACGTAGTTGAAGCTATAGCCTGGTAATAAGGTACTGTATGAGTCAAGGTTGGTTTTATTTACTTCTGTTAGGCATATACAGTCAAGACCTAAGTTAAGTTCAGTTAGGAAGGCTAGCAGTTCAGTTGAGTGCTTATTTAAACTTCTTATGTTTAGGTGGAGTATAGATGTATCAACTTTATCTAATGTTTTAATTGCATTTATCTTATCAATTGTATAATACTTATCATCATCATGAAGGTTGTTAATTTGATTAAGATAATTTGATAAATCACTATTATCTATCAAATCGTTTAATTTTCTTTTATGTGAATTAAACAGAACATTAATTTCATAATTTGAAACTGCGTGAAAAGGCAGTTCAGATAAACTTGATGAACCTATTACAGTTACTTTAGGTATCTTTCAATTACATTAATAGTGGATTACTTAAAATTGACCTAGGTTAGGATAAAGATGAGGTTGTTGATTAGGAAAATTTATAGGTATCGAGTGTGATGGATATGGCAAATAAAAAGGCATGCGGAGAGGGGCAGTCGGTACAAAGTTGCGTCCATTTGAAAGTCGTTCATGTTGGAGATCACCAGGAGGAGTGTAGAAGGGGCCTTCTTGCATCATCCGAGCAGATCTTTCAACAGGCTTTCGGCTTGGTTGTTCTTCCATCAAAGTCCCATTTTCTGGCACATTACTTGGTCTTGTTCTGCCTGTTTGCCTAAATCTACCAGAGTGATCTTGGGGAAGAGACATGTGGTTACCGGGTCGCAACTTCAAACTAGCTTTGATGTTCTTCACCAGTAATGCTGTGCCCCTGTCTGCCAAGTGAAGACCATCGTAACGTAGGGAAGCGTCGTGAATGTTAGAGTGGTTGATGGTTTCAAATCCCACGTTCTTGCCCTGGTCAGTCACCCTCGCATTAATAAGATTTATTTTCTCCGTGAAAACTTTGGTCCCTTCTCGATCTTCACGAGCTATTATTGAAGATAGGAACAGTTTGGCATCCGGAAATCTTGCTTTAGTTAGCCCTGCAAGGGCAGTTAGCTTCTGGACAATTGTTTCGGCTGATGACGAGGAAAGATCATTTGTTCCAACGTGGATGACAATACTTCTTAAATTTTTTGCTTGTAGGGAGTTTATTTTTGCCTGGATATCCTCGATCCTTCCCCCTCTTATGGTTTTAATAAAAGATCTGCGGCTTCTGTCGAAAGTTGCAGATTTTATTCCTTTGACGATCGAGTCTCCAATTACGAAATGTTCTTTGTTTCCGAGATATATTGGTTTGTCCTCACTCGACCCTTGACCTGGCATTGAATCCTCGCTGTTTGCATGGGGTGCGTGACGTGTACTCGTGTCTGCTTCTGGTTGAGAAACGGAAGTGTTTTGGTCGTTTGTCGTGCTTTTCTCGATTTCGCGTTTCATGGTTTTCTGGGCTTTGTTTATGTCTTCGATGATGGTGTCATAAGCATTCATATGCTGATTGAAATTTTTAATCTTGTCGTTCGTGCGATTTCTTAGAGCTTCAAAGTTAGTTTTTACTTGTTCGGTGTCTTTTCGCATGGCTTCCAATTCAGACTTGATATCGCATAGTTCCTTCTGTTGGATTCTATCCCCTGTTTTTAAGCATACTTTTTCATCTTTGAAATTTCCTATAAAGTGCAAGAGTTGCATTTTAAGATCTTCGTAATCCTGCTGTTGTTTTATTTGTGCTTTCTTGTATTCAAGCTGCTGTTTTTTAAGACTTGCTATTTCTTTTTCAAGATTTGTTTTTTCGGTGACTAGACTTTCCACAAACGTTTTGTTCTCAGACTCGATTTTCACTAATTTATTTGTAAGTTTTTTCATTGCTGATTTCAAATCGTTTATCTCTGAAAGTAGTAATTTTTGATTGAGTGTGGGTTCGTCATCATTTAGAGGATCTTCGGTTCCGGTTTCGTGTTCATCTGGTAATGGGAGATTGATTATTTCGTTTGGGAAATCTACGTTCCCATTGACTTTCTTGTTTGAAAGAGATCGCAATTTTTCAGTAAAGCTACTGAGGTTTTCATCGATTTCAGCTTTCATCACTTTTATTTTACATAAGGTTTCGGACTCGGTTTCTTTCCATGTTTGGTGTGCCAAGCCCTGAATCATTACAGTTCCGGTCTTGTTGAAAGGTGAAATAGTCAGGACAGGCTTCTTCGATGTTTTGATAAAATCGTAAATAAGAAAAACAGTTTTGTTACCTTCAGGACTCTTTTTCGTAACGCTGAATCCATCCTGTCTATTCAAATGATCCTCGTATCGCTTTTCGAAGATTTCGAGCCACTGCGAAAGTTCTCCGATTGGAGAATTTAGGACTTGGCAAGTCGCACGTTCCGTGAACGAGATTTTGCTCATAACTTGATTTTGAAGAAAATCTCCATCGAAATATGGGATAAATACAGCAGCAAACGATAAATATAAGGTCAACGTTAATAATCCACTATAATGAATCTAAATCTTCATAAAGATAACCATTCTTAGCTATAGAATTTCACAGAGCTGCAAATAAACGTCCTGCTCTCGTAAGAACGGAAGTGAACTCGAAGTATCCTACGAAGTCAACATCAAAGTATCCTACGATCAGCATAGTATATTACTTGTTG
>JAAEPP010000883.1 GCA_024232495.1 Flavobacteriaceae bacterium | reverse complement strand
GGTATCTTTCTGAGGAGTTTGTAGTATTTAGTTTGTTTTCTAAGAAAGTGAGCAGAGCACAAAAAAATAAATGTCGGCAAGTTATGCTCACAAATTACACAGATAATCCTGAACGTATTAAAGGAAAACTGATTACTCCTATCACCAGTGATTTGAAGTCTGTCCAAATTTCTAAGTTATTTGGTAGAGAATCATGGAGGCTACTTTGTGCCTGTGGAATTGAAGGAAGGTCATTCTTGCAAAAAGCTGCTTCTGATTGGGAAAGTTGTGATGAATTTAAGAAGCTTCAAAATGTTGTGTCAAACTTTGCTGTTGTTAATGATGTTGCCGAGAGAGCACTACTACTTGCAAAGACCCTACAGAACAAATTTACCAAGAATCCTAAAATTAAAGCTTCTTTGGTCAACACAATTCCTGAACTGCGAAAAATTTGCTCATCACTGAAGAAAGATGATCTTTTCAAAGATATCAATCAATATTTAAAAAATAGCTATGCTTAAAATTTATATTATTAAATATAAAATGTTATTAACTAATACTTATGATTTTAATTTCCTTTTTAATATTTTAAGTTCTCTTTCTAGTTTTATTCAAAATGTATGAAACAATAAAAAAAAATGAAAAAAAAAACTATTTAGGATTGACTTCAAATTTTACTTAATCTATTATTTTTCATGAAATTTAGGTTCCGCAAGATATAGGACATTAAACACCTTAAATCAAAAAGTTTTCAAATGGCAATACTCATATTGGCATCAAATTAAAGGTAATTGACCCCCTATTCATATTGAAGATTCACATTTACAAAAAAGGGCATATACAAGTTGTGAGAGGCCGAAATACAGATTATTTGGAAATTTACCCGAAAAGCTTAAATTGCTGTGTTTGAGGGCCTATAAAATGAAAAATATTGATTTTAGACCTACACATGTTTTTAAAAGTTTATTCAGTATTAAATTATCTTTAAAATGAGCCTAAGATGAAGTCACTCAGACAATTTTGAAAATTTCATGTTAAATGGGCCTTTTCAGCTTTTCAATGGGGTTGTAGTTTACCTTTTTCTATTGTTTGGGGGTAGGAATTACATTAAGCAACTGCAAACTTAATTTTTCTATAAGGTAATGATCTGCTCTTTAAAATGCAACAAACTATAATTCTTTATCTATAAAACTTTTTAACCTATGGCCAAAAATAAATGGCTTTTTGTGGAATTTTGGGGTGATTTTGGACTTTTTAGGATTTTCGAGGGGCTGGGGCCAAGCCTAAATATAATTTTTTCAATTTTTTTCTTCTTTTGCACTAATCAGCATGGCTATGGGGATGTTTTAAGAGGTGAGCTCTGAATATAGAAAATACTTTGTTCAATATGAAACACCCTAGCAGTGATCAACTAACCCATTTAGATACAGTGACGGAGGCATCTCAGTGTGTGTGTTTGTTTGTATTTTGTGTGTGTGAGTGTGTGTGTGT
>JAAEPP010000882.1 GCA_024232495.1 Flavobacteriaceae bacterium | reverse complement strand
GCAATACTGTTATTATAATTAGCCCTTAATACTCGAAGCTGATACTAAAAATTTGATTATGAATAATTTGTGCCAATCGACATGTTGGTTTGAAGAGCAAGTCGAAATTTGATTGCCCCACATAAATAAGATACATTCCAATACTCTCTAGATTTTCAGTTTTGTGTACAAGTTAGCAAATACGAAATACAAGTTTTTATATTGCATTCACATTAGGTTTTAGTTGAAGATACACACACTAAATTAAGGAAGGAAAAATTCTTGAATTGCTTTAAAATCTTTGCATTCCTAGTCTTGCATGCTGGAAAGATATTCAAAAATGCGTTCCTGGATGGGCTTGAACCATCAATCTTTCGTTAGCAGCCGAACGTGCTAACCAATTGCGCCACAGAGACTTGATATACCTGCCAGCCCTTAACATAACTTTACTTTGATAAAGGAAAGGAATCTGCATGTATTTGGCTCTTAACTGGCTAGACCCTTCAATCGTTAAGCTACCAGCAAAACCTAGTATCCAAGTGGTCCGTAGAGAGTCTAAGTGTTTTAAATGATTCTTGACAGTTTCTCTTG
>JAAEPP010000881.1 GCA_024232495.1 Flavobacteriaceae bacterium | reverse complement strand
GTGACAAAAAGATGCGGAAAAGATGGTAAAAGTCAACAAATGGTTAAAAGAAAAATCAATTGTCTTTCAGGGAAAAACGCAAGAAATAGATTTGAAAAAGATCAAGAAAAAAGCACGAGAATACTTCTTCTCAAAAAAAGGAAAGGACATCAAAAGCCTCATTTTCAAGGAACTTTACGAGTTAGTAAATTCAAGTTTAAGTTCATCTGTGGATCATCTGAAGACGTTAAACAAAAAAATAGTCAACGAAATGCCTTGGAATATAAAGGCAGAGTAACTATTCAGATAGCAATATCATCTAACCAGCTATTACTCTAAAATTTAGACTGCATTTAATAGCAAAAAAAGCATTCAGCCGCGACAGATTTATATGCTTTTATCTTGACAGGTTTTTTCTTCATTTTGATATTTTTTTGAGTTTTCTTTAAACTTCCTCTATTTCAATACTAGAGCTTATACAATTACCTGTATGTCCCCTCATTTTAGAAACTAGTACGAAACCGTGCAAGATTTTTTAAAACGCAGGAGAATTAAACCTCGAGACAAAAATCTGTGGATAAAAAACCTATGTTATACTTCCTCTGTCAATAGGGGGAAAACATGACAATTAACAAGATAAATATTACTGAAACAATTAACAATGTAGAAAATCAACTAAAGTTGGAAAAAAATATATCCCCTGCTTTAAAGGCACTTATTAAGTTACTGTTAGTTATTATCTCACTTTTAACTGATAAACTTGGGCTAAATAGTTCCAACAGTAGCATTCCTCCATCTTTGGATCCTAATAGGAAAAAGAAGAAAAAAGCAACTGGAAAGAAAAGAAAACCTGGAGGACAGTTGGGTCATAAAGGCGTTTCGCTGGGGCTTGTTAGTAATCCTGATGAGATAGAAGAATTAGAGATAGATAGAAGAACTTTGCCCCCTGGTAGCTATGAAGAAGTAGGATTTGAGTCAAGGCAAATTATTGATATTTCAGTTTCCCGACATGTTATCGAATTTAGAGCACAAATTTTAAAAGATCAGAATGGTAATAAATTCATCGCTGAATTTCCAATGGGTGTAAGTCAACCAGCACAATATGGCAATGGAATCAAATCTCAATCCGTTTACATGTCTCAGTATCAATTGATTCCAGTAGAACGAGTTCAAGATTATTTTGAACATCAGGCAGGCATTCCAATTAGTACCGGTTCGGTGGTTAACTTTAATAAATTAGCCTATAAACTTCTTGATTGTTTCGAAACTTGGGTAAAAAAGAAGCTGATCGCATCATCACTTCTTCATGCAGATGAAACAGGAATAAATGTTAATGGCAAGAAAATCTGGCTACACAACGTTTCAAATCAACTCTTTACCCTTTTTTTTCCTCATGAAAAGAGAGGTGCTCTTGCAATGGATGAAATGGGAATTCTTCCCTTATATAATGGTACACTTTGCCATGACCACTGGAAACCCTATTATACTTACAAGTGCACACATTCATTGTGCAACGCCCATCACTTAAGAGAATTGGACCGAGCCTTTGAGCATGATGATCAGCAATGGGCAAAGGTAATGAGTGACTTCCTTAAAGCTTTAAATATGGAAGTGAATAAGGCTGGTGGATGTTTAGATACTGAAATAGTAGATGTTAAAAACACTGAATACGAAACCATCATAACTCAAGCCGATAAAGAATGTCCGGCAGCAGCAAAACCTGAAGGGAAAAAAGGAAAAGCTAAGCAGACGAAATCGCGAAACCTTCTTGAAAGACTTTCGAATTTCAAAGATGATGTTTTGAGGTTTATGTGCGACAAAAACGTTCCATTTACCAATAATTTAGGTGAAAATGACATACGAATGACAAAAGTTCAGCAAAAAATATCCGGCTGCTTTAGGACACTAGAAGGCGCTAAAACATTTTGTCGTATAAGAAGCTACCTTTCTACTTGTCGAAAAAATGGTATAGGACCCACTGAGGCACTTAACTGCTTATTTTCTGGTAAACTGCCAGCCTTTATTGATCTAGAGTAAATCACAAAATAGAAATTCGAAATAATTGCTGCGATTTAGACTAATGGAGCTATTTAGCACCTACCATCTGAATGGTTACAAATTTGTAAGGTATCGAACCATTGATGAATGCTCTTTAGGAATGAACATTTATATAGGAAATTTATCAGCATTAAAAACCAATGCGTTAAAACCATTTATGTTTATTCATGGAGGGGCGTGGAAAAGCAGAGGGTTTACATAAAGCGCTGCATTGGAAGGCTATATAC
>JAAEPP010000880.1 GCA_024232495.1 Flavobacteriaceae bacterium | reverse complement strand
AGGGTATAAATTCTCAAAGGATAAGCATAAGACCTTAATTTGAAAATTCCTTCAAAATAATTTAAAAATGGCAAGATATACTGGTCCAAAAACAAAAATCGCTCGTAAGTTCGGTGAAGCAATTTTCGGAGACGACAAAAACTTCGAAAAAAGAAATTACCCTCCTGGGCAACACGGTAATAACCGTCGTAGAGGAAAAAAATCTGAATACGCTATTCAATTAGCTGAAAAACAAAAAGCTAAATATACCTATGGTATTTTAGAGCGTCAATTTAGAAACATGTTTAAAAGAGCAACTGCTTCCAAAGGAATTACTGGTGAAGTATTGCTACAATTATGTGAATCTCGTCTAGATAATGTGGTTTTCCGTATGGGAATTGCCCCTAGTCGTAGTGCAGCAAGACAATTAGTTTCTCACCGTCATATTTTAGTAAATGGAGAAAAAGTTAATATTCCATCATACCAACTAAAACCAGGTGATACAGTAGGAGTTAGAGAAAAATCTAAATCATTAGAAGCTATTGAAAACTCGTTAGCAAACGCAAGTCATGTTTACGAGTGGATTACATGGGACAACGCAGTGAAAAGAGGAACGTATGTTTCCAAACCAGAGCGTATTCAAATCCCTGAGAACATAAACGAACAGTTTATTGTCGAATTATATTCTAAATAATAAAAACACAAAGTTATATTATGGCAGTATTTAGTTTTCAAAAGCCCGATAAAGTTATTATGATTGACTCGACTGATTTCGAAGGAAAATTCGAATTCCGTCCCTTAGAGCCCGGTTATGGTTTAACAGTTGGTAACGCATTAAGAAGAGTTTTACTTTCATCATTAGAAGGTTTTGCAATTACTTCAATTAGAATTGAAGGAGTAGATCACGAGTTTTCTACCATTGCAGGAGTCGTTGAAGATGTTACAGAAATTATCTTAAATCTAAAACAGGTTTGTTTTAAAAGACAAATTGATGAAGTGGATAATGAAACAGTTACAATCTCTGTTTCAGGAGCTGAACAATTAACAGCAGGAGACTTTCAAAAATTTATTTCAGGATTTCAAGTATTGAACCCTGATATGGTTATTTGTAATATGGATTCTAAGGTTAATTTCAATATGGAAATCACTATCGAAAAAGGTAGAGGTTATGTTCCAGCTGAAGAGAATAAAAAAGGAGGAGTTCCTTTTGGGACCATCTTTATAGATTCAATCTACACTCCAATAAAAAATGTTAAATACAGCATTGAAAATTTCCGTGTAGAGCAAAAAACAGATTATGAAAAATTAGTTTTTGAAATCGTAACAGATGGATCTATAAATCCAAAAGACGCCTTGACTGAAGCAGCTAAAACGTTAATACATCATTTCATGTTATTTAGTGATGAAAGAATTACATTAGAGGCTGATGAAATTGCTCAAACTGAAACATATGATGAGGAATCACTTCATATGCGACAGTTGTTAAAAACGAAGTTAATTGATATGGACCTTTCTGTAAGAGCTTTAAATTGTTTAAAAGCCGCTGAAGTTGATACCCTAGGAGATTTGGTTTCTTTTAACAAAAACGATTTAATGAAATTTAGAAATTTCGGAAAAAAATCACTTACAGAATTAGAAGAACTAGTTGATGTAAAGGGCTTAAACTTCGGGATGGACCTTTCAAAATATAAATTAGATAAAGATTAATACATCATATTTTGCTCCTCAAAATGGGTTGTAGCAAGATGATGATTAAAAATACAATGTCATGAGACACGGAAAAAAAGTAAACCATTTAGGAAGAAAGACAGCACATAGAAAAGCAATGCTTGCTAATATGGCCTGTTCCTTAATTGAGCATAAAAGAATTAATACTACGGTTGCAAAAGCCAAAGCTCTAAAACAATTTGTAGAGCCTTTAGTAACGAAATCCAAAGAAGATACTACTCACAATCGTCGTATTGTATTTAGTAGGCTACGACAAAAAGATGCTGTTACTGAATTATTTAAAGAAGTTTCTGTTAAAGTAGGTGATCGTCCAGGAGGATATACCCGAATTATAAAATTAGGAAATCGTAAAGGAGATAATGCTGATATGGCAATGATCGAATTGGTAGATTATAACGAGATTTACAATGCAGGAAAAGCAGTTAAAAAGAAGTCAACACGCCGAAGCCGTCGTGGAGGTTCTAATGCAACCGCTCAAGTTGCAAATCCAGTAGAAGCTAAAAAAGAAGAAGAATAAATGAAAATTTATTTTTAAAATACCAAAGGATAAACTTTAAAGTTTATCCTTTTTTTTTGAAAAAAAATATTTGTTTAAAAGTTCTAAAAACGAAATTATAATAAGAATATCATTTAAAGTATTTTTGTAATATAATTTAGAAAAATGAAATATCAAAATAGAAAAAAAGCTTTAATTCTGCTTGCGGATGGTACGATTTTCCACGGTAAAGCTGTAGGGGGTAAAAGAGGCACCTCTTTTGGCGAAGTTTGCTTCAATACAGGTATGACTGGCTATCAAGAAATATTTACAGATCCCTCTTATTTTGGTCAACTTATGGTTACTACAAATGCTCATATTGGAAATTATGGAGTTGAGGAAAATGAAATTGAATCAGATTCTATTAAAATAGCAGGTTTAATATGTCGTAATTTCAGCTATAATTATTCAAGAGATAGAGCCAATGAATCTCTTGAAACATTTTTAGAGGATAATAATCTTTTTGCCATCAGTGATGTAGATACAAGAGCATTAGTTTCATATATTAGAGATAATGGCGCTATGAATGCTGCGATTACTACTGAAGTTGATCAAATAGAGGCTTTAAGGCGTCAATTATCTGAATTCCCTGATATGAAAGGGATGGAGTTAGCATCAAAAGTCTCAACAAAAGCCGCTTATTACTATGGTAATGAAAATGCAAATTATAAAGTTTCGGTTTTAGATATTGGTATTAAAAAAAACATATTAAAAAGCCTTTCGGAAAGAGATTGCTACATAAAAGTTTTTCCCTACAACACTCCTTTTGAGGAGATGGAGTCTTTTTCTCCAGACGGTTTCTTTTTCTCAAACGGGCCTGGTGATCCAGAACCCTTAGATCAGGCAATTCAGACTGCTAAAAAAGCCATTGATTTTGGTAAGCCAGTTTTTGGAATTTGTCTCGGACATCAAGTTTTAGCTTTGGCAAATGGTATTTCTACCTACAAAATGCACAATGGACATAGAGGCATTAACCATCCTGTAAAAAATTTAACGACAGGAAAAGGAGAAATTACTTCCCAAAATCATGGATTTGCTATTAATAAAGAAGAAACAGAGAAAAACACTGAAGTAGAAATTACCCATGTGCATTTAAATGACCACACCGTAGCTGGAATTAAAATGAAAAACAAACCGGTATTTTCTGTTCAATACCATCCTGAAGCAAGTCCTGGACCGCATGATTCAAGATATCTTTTTGATGATTTCATCACCAATATAAAAAACCATAAATAAAAAAAAATGAGTGTTATAGTAGATATAAATGCAAGGCAAATTTTTGATTCTCGAGGAAATCCAACAGTCGAGGTCGATGTCATTACTGAAAATGGAATTTTAGGAAGAGCCGCTGTACCATCTGGAGCCTCTACAGGAGTTCACGAGGCTGTTGAATTACGTGATGGCGGAAATGATTATATGGGAAAAGGAGTTCTCAAAGCTGTTGAGAACGTGAACGGTGAAATTAGAGACGCATTATTGGGTATTCTTGTTTTTGAACAAGAAACTATTGATAAAATAATGATAGATTTAGACGGGACACCAAACAAATCAAACTTAGGAGCAAATTCCATATTAGGAGTTTCGTTAGCTACTGCTCATGCAGCTGCATTAGAGCTTGGAATGCCCCTTTATCGTTATGTGGGTGGTGTAAGTGCTAAAACATTGCCAGTGCCTATGATGAATATTATAAATGGTGGTTCTCATAGTGATGCTCCAATAGCTTTTCAGGAATTTATGGTAATGCCCGTTAAGGCAAGCTCTTTTTCTGAAGCAATTCAAATGGGGAGTGAAATATTTCACCATCTGAAAAAAGTATTACACGATAGAAACCTAAGTACGGCAGTAGGTGATGAAGGTGGTTTTGCTCCGAAGCTAGGAGGTACAGAAGACGCAATAGATACAATAGCAAAAGCAGTTCAAAATGCAGGTTATAAATTTGGCGATGAAATTATGATTGCATTGGATTGTGCTGCTGCAGAATTTTATGTAAATAACACCTACGACTACTCAAAATTTGAAGGAGATTCTGGTAAAATAAGAAGTTCAAAAGAACAAGCAGAATATCTTGCTGAATTAGTTGATAAGTATCCTATTATTTCAATTGAAGATGGTATGGATGAAGATGATTGGGAAGGTTGGAAATATTTAACCGAACTTGTAGGTGAAAAAGCACAGTTGGTAGGAGACGATCTTTTTGTAACTAATGTGGAACGTTTATCTAGAGGTATCAAAGAGGGAATTTCTAATTCTATCCTAATTAAGGTGAATCAAATTGGAACGTTATCCGAAACGATTGCTGCCGTTAATATGGCTCATAATGCAGGTTATACCTCGGTAATGTCCCATAGATCTGGAGAAACAGAAGATCATACAATTGCCGATTTAGCAGTGGCACTTAATTGTGGACAAATAAAAACTGGTTCCATGTCTCGAAGTGATCGTATGGCTAAATACAATCAGCTTTTAAGAATTGAAGAACAATTGGGAGAGGTAGCTTATTTTCCGGGACTTAAAGCCTTCAAAATATAAAATATTCAGAAACCTTTTATAAGAGCTCAATTTTTACTAATTGGGCTTTTTTTTTACATAAAATACAGGTAAAAATATAAAAAATAGTATGTTAATTAATAGACAAATAACCACAAAAATCGACGTTTTTTCGTAACTTTGCATCGCTCACAAATAAACAAAAATTACTGTAAATGTCAAGAATAGCAACCATCGAAATAGACGGGAAAAAGTACGAATTACCTATAATTGAAGGCTCTGAAAATGAATTAGCAATCGATATAAAAAAATTACGAGGATTAACAGGTGGTATTACTACCATTGACCCTGGCTACAAAAACACGGGTTCTTGTGAAAGTGCAATTACATTTCTTGATGGAGAAAAAGGAATTTTACGATACAGAGGTTATTCTATTGAAGATTTAGCTGAAAAAGCTAACTTTTTAGAAGTAGCTTTTTTATTAATTTTTGGTGAATTACCCAGTGTTGATGAATTAGAAAAGTTTCATGAAGATATCAAAGCACAAGCTCATGTCGATGAAGATGTAAAAAAAATAATTGATGGTTTTCCGAAAGCGGCTCACCCTATGGGAGTTCTTTCTTCCTTAACAAGTGCTTTAGTAGCGTTTAATCCAGCCTCTGTTAATGTTGATTCAGAAGAAGAAATGTACAATGCAATTGTTAGAATCCTTGGTAAGTTTCCTGTGTTAACGGCCTGGGCTTATCGTAAACAAGCAGGATTTCCATTAGAGTATGGAGATAACTCACTAGGATATGTAGATAATTTCTTAAAAATGATGTTTAAGAAGCCAGCTGCAGAATACGAATCAAATCAAATAGTAGTTGATGCGCTTAATAAGCTATTAATTTTACATGCAGATCATGAACAAAATTGTTCTACATCTACAGTAAGAATAGTTGGATCATCTAACGCTGGACTTTTTGTTTCGCTATCTGCGGGAATTAATGCTCTTTGGGGACCACTTCATGGAGGTGCCAATCAAGCTGTGATAGAAATGCTAGAAGCCATAAAAGAAGATGGTGGTGATACCAAAAAATATATGGCTAAAGCTAAAGATAAATCTGATCCATTTCGTTTGATGGGTTTTGGTCACCGTGTTTACAAAAACTTTGATCCAAGGGCAAAGATTATAAAGGTTGCCGCAGACGAAGTTTTGGAGGCTTTAGGAGTAGAAGATCCTATTTTAGAAATAGCAAAAGGTCTCGAAAAGGAAGCTCTCGAAGATTCATATTTTGTAGATAGAAAGTTATATCCTAATGTTGATTTTTATTCAGGTATTATATATCGCGCCCTGGGAATACCTACAGAAATGTTTACGCCAATGTTTGCATTAGGTAGATTACCCGGATGGATCGCACAATGGCGAGAAATGCGTTTGCGTAAAGAACCAATTGGAAGACCAAGACAAGTTTACATTGGAGAAACTTATCGCAAGTTCATTTCTGCTAATAAAAGATAATTAATAGTATTTTTGATAAAGCATCTTCGAAAAAAGGTGCTTTTTTTATATTTGTAATATGATAAACTTGCATGTAACCGACGAATTTTCAACGTTGAAAGCTGTTGTTTTAGGAATTGCAGATTCTAATGGGCCAACACCAAAACTTGAAGACACATACGATCCTAAATCAGCAGAACATATAAAAGCGGGCACTTATCCCAAAGAACGAGATATGGTTCAAGAAATGGAATTGGTATTTCAGATATTAAGTAAATACAATGTAAAAGTATACCGTCCTGAAAAAATTTCTAATTACAACCAAATATTTTCAAGAGATATTGCATTTGTTATCGAGGATAAAATGATCATTTCTAATATATTACCAGATCGTAATAAAGAAATCGATGCAATTGAACATGTTTGGTCTCAGGTTGATAAAAATAATCTCATTAACTTACCGGAAGAAGCCCATATTGAAGGAGGAGATGTCATGCCTTGGGGTGACTATATTTTTGTTGGAACCTACCGCGGAAAAGATTATGCAGATTACATTACAGCTCGTACAAACATGACTGCAGTTAAGTGTTTACAGGATTTATTTCCATCTAAAAAAGTGGTTTCGTTTAATCTACGAAAATCAAATACGATTGCTAAAGACAATGCACTTCATTTAGATTGTTGTTTTCAACCCTTAGGGAAAGGAAAGTGTATTATTCATAAAGAAGGATTTTTAGAAAAAAATGAATATGAATGGTTGATTGATCTCTTCGGTGAAGAAAACTGCTTTCAGATTAATAAAGACGAAATGTATAGTATGAACAGCAATATTTTTTCCATCACTCCGGAAGTGATTATCTCCGAAAAAAATTTCACAAGACTTAATACTTGGCTTCGTTCTGAGGGTTTTATTGTTGAAGAAGTTTCATATTCAGAAATTGCTAAGCAAGAAGGACTGCTCCGTTGCTCGACGATGCCATTAATTAGAGACTAATTAATTACTATCGACTACGGATTCGATTAAATGATTAGAACACTACCTAGATTCAAGAACTTTTATATTTTTGCAATGGCGCTATCAATGTGATTTTTGATAGTCTTATTTTTAAGAAAAGAAGCAATTAAAAATGCAACAAATAACAAATACTATTTTAATGATTCGTCCTGTAGCTTTTAGGTTGAATGAACAAACGGCTGTAAACAATTATTTTCAAGAAACAATGAGTATTGAAAATGTTGAAATTAATAAAAAAGCTCAAGTTGAGTTCGATACTTTTGCTGAGAAATTACGTAGTGTTGGAGTTCAAGTAATAGTAGAAGACGATCAATTAGAACTGGATACACCAGATTCTATTTTTCCAAATAATTGGGTGAGTTTTCACGCAAATGGGAGTGTTGCTTTGTATCCAATGTTTGCCGAAAATAGACGAAGAGAACGAAGAGAAGAAACGCTAATTAGGTTGGAAAAAGAAGGTTTTGTAATCAAACAAATAATTGACTATACAACAGCAGAAGAAGAAAAAATATTTTTAGAAGGGACTGGTAGCCTACTGTTAGATCGAGTAAATAAAAAAGCTTATTGTGCATTATCCGACCGTGCTCATGAAGATCTAATTATTGAGTTTTGTGAAGATTTTGAGTATACTCCTGTCATTTTCAGTGCACTTCAGACAAAAGATCATAAAAGATTACCCATATACCATACCAACGTTATGATGGCATTAGGGGAACACATTGCGATAATTTGTCTTGATTCGATTGATGATAAAAAAGAGAAGAGATTAGTTGTTAAAAATCTAAAAGAAGATAAAAAAGAAATCATCGAAATTTCTGAAGAACAAATGCATCAATTTGCAGGAAATATGCTTCAGGTTAAAGGGGCTAATGAATCTAAATATATGGTTATGAGTAAAGCAGCTTTTGATAGTTTAAGACCAGATCAGATCAAAAAAATTGAAGCGGATGCTCATATTTTAAGTAGTGATTTGCAGACAATTGAAACTTGTGGAGGTGGAAGCGCTCGATGTATGATGGCCGAAGTATTTCTTCCAAAAGAATAAAACACCTTTTTTAAAGAGATTTTCTTATTAACCAAAACTGTATATTTACAGCCTTATTAAAAAACAATGAATCTTCAAAACACCTTGTCAGAAAAAGTTAAGCAAGCAATAAGTCAGTTGTACAATGCTTCTCTGGAAAGCGTAGAATTTCAATCAACTCGTAAAGAGTTTGAAGGAGATATTACTGTTGTTGTTTTTCCGATGTTGAGAGTTGTTAAAGGAAATCCAGTACAAATTGGTGAGGCAATTGGTGAGTATTTGGTAGCTAATGTAGAAGAAGTGATTCGTTTTAATGTAGTAAAAGGGTTTTTAAACTTAGTTTTTAACGATGCTTATTTTGTAGACTTTTTTAATTCGATTTCCGATTTTTCTAACTTCGGAAAAATGACTGGTGCAGATGAAACCTATATGGTTGAATACTCTTCACCAAATACCAATAAGCCACTTCATTTAGGACATGTTAGGAATATTTTATTAGGCTATTCGATCGCTGAAATTTTAAAAGCTTCAGGTAAAAAGGCTTATAAAACACAAATTATCAATGATCGTGGAATTCATATTTGTAAAAGTATGTTGGCCTGGAAAAAATATGGAAATGGAGAAACTCCAGAAAGTACAGGATTAAAAGGTGATAAGTTGGTGGGTAATTATTATGTGAAGTTTGATCAAGAATATAAAAAAGAAATTACAGATTTAATTTCGAAAGGTTTAACTGAAAAAGAAGCCAAAGCTCAAGCTCCGTCTTTAGTTGAAGCACAGCAAATGCTACGTAATTGGGAAGCAGGAGATGAAGAAACGGTAGCACTTTGGAAAAAGATGAATGATTGGGTTTACGACGGCTTTAATAAAACGTATGATGCAATTGGAGTCGATTTTGATAAATTGTATTATGAGAGTAATACGTACTTGTTAGGAAAGGAAGTTATAAAAGAAGGATTGTCTAAAGAGGTGTTTTTTCAGAAAGAAGATGGATCCATTTGGTGCGATTTAACCGAAGATGGATTGGATGAAAAAATCGTTCAGCGAAGTGATGGTACTGCGGTTTATATGACGCAAGATATTGGTACTGCTATACAACGTGTAAAAGATTATCAAGACATTACTGGTATGATTTATACCGTAGGTAATGAGCAAGATTATCATTTTAAAGTATTGTTTTTAATCTTAAAGAAATTAGGTTATCAGTGGGCGGAACATCTATACCACTTAAGTTATGGAATGGTGGATTTACCTTCTGGAAAAATGAAATCGCGAGAGGGAACCGTAGTAGATGCAGACGATCTAATCTCTGATATGGCAAAAACAGCTAAAAAGATTAGTGAAGAATTAGGCAAAATAGATGATTTTACAGAAAAGGAGAAAGAACATCTATATCATACAATTGGCTTAGGAGCCTTAAAGTATTATATCCTAAAAGTAGATCCTAAGAAGCGCATTCTTTTTAACCCTGAAGAAAGTGTAGATTTTCAGGGGAATACAGGTCCTTTCATTCAATATACCTATGCGCGTATTCAATCAATTTTACGTAAAGGAGAGCTTTCTGTTAAATCTAGTAATTTAGAAGTCTTACATCCAAAAGAAAAAGAGTTAATTAAACAATTACAACTTTTTCCAGAGACAATACAACAAGCAGCAGCTCAGTACAGCCCTGCTCTAATAGCTAATTACACTTACGAATTAGTAAAATCCTTTAATTCTTTTTATCAAAACGTATCAATTTTAGGAGCAGATTTTGAAGAAGAAAAAAGTTTTAGAATTAAACTTTCTCAAGCAGTTTCAGACGTGATCAAGACAGCATTTGGATTGCTTGGAATTGATGTTCCGGAAAGGATGTAAAAATTATTTAACACTACTCTTAAAAATAACGACCTCTTTATCGTTATACCAAGATAAATAGCTGATTTGATTTTTTTGTTCAATCAAATTTCTTTTTAATTTTAGGGTAGGAGTTAAAAAATTATTTTCAATAGTCCATTGATTTTTAAAAACAACTATTTTTTTTATTTTTTCGTGTCTTTCTAGTCGTTTATTTAAATCATTTAGTGTTTGGATTAAACTATTGGATAGAACTTCAGAAGAACTTAAATTTCCTATTTCTGAGGTGGTTACGAGTGCGATTGGATGTGGGAGCCCAGAACCTACGACACAAGCCTGTTCAATTTTTGTGTTTTTAATTAGTTCTAGTTCTATTCCAGAAGGGGATATGTATTTTCCTTTATCGGTTTTAAATTGATCCTTGATTCTGCCCGTAATTATTAAATTACCTTCCTCGTCGTATTTGCCTTTATCACCTGTTTTTAGATAACCATCTTTATCAAAAGTTTTCATGGTCAAATCTGGATTTTTATAATAACCTTTCATTAAGCAGTTATTTTTAATACAAATTTCTCCTTCTTCAGAAATTTTAGTTTTTACTCCTGGAAGAGGCCTACCAACGGTACCTATTTTATTGTTTGGTGGAATATTAAAATGTGAAATACAGCAATCTTCTGTCATTCCATAAATTTGAAAAATTTCAATATCTATATTTTTATACCAATTGATTACCTCTAAAGAAACAGGAGCAGCTCCAGATATCGTTATTTTCGCATGTTTTAATCCTAACTTTTGCTTAAGTTTTACTTTAAAAAAATCGTTAATAATAGGGATTTTTAAAATCCAGTTTAATCTTTTTTGAGGAATTTTAGATAAAACGATTTCCTGAAATTTCGTCCAAATTCTTGGAACAGCAAAAAATGCATGCGGTTGTGTACGTTGTAAATCTTTAGCAAAAGTTATCAGATTTTCAGGATAACTAAATTGTGCACCTATGGTAAGTCCATAGGTCCAAATCAGACGTTCAGCCACGTGAACAAGTGGTAGGTATGAAAATAAACGGGGTTTTTTGGGTAGATTTATTATTTTTTGAACGGTATGTATACTGTTAACAATATTTCCCACTGTATGGATAACCCCTTTTGGTTCGCCAGATGTCCCAGATGTATAAATGACTGTGTGTATATCGGTCAGTTTAGGTAGCTTAACAGTAATTTCTGATGTTTGTTCCGTAATAATGTTTTCCCAACTGTATTCTTCTTGAATTCCATAGAGTTCGATTCCAATTTTTGGAATTTTTGGAATTCCTTTTTTGATAGCCTTGTAATTATCCAGTTTACCAAGAATAATAGCTTTAGATTCACTGTGGTTTAATACTTGTTCAATTGCATGTGCTGTTAATGAAGTATAAATAGGAATAGAGACTAATTCCGCCATCATTATTGCTAAATCGGCCATCATCCAATGTGCACAATTTTTTGAAAGAATTGCGATATGATTTCCTTTTTGAAGCCCAATACTTTTTAATTTAGATGCTATTTTTCTTATTTCATATCCAGTATCTCTGTATGAGTACGTTATAAGTTTTCCATTTATGGGTTGAATCAAAAAAGTTTGATTTGGAGTTTCTTTTTCCCAGTGTAAAAATGCTTCAAGTGGAGAGGAAAATTTTGGCATTATTAAAATTTATAAGTAAATGATATTTTGGGTTAAATAATAAAATCATAAACGTTAGCGCTAAAATAATAATTAATTAAACGTTTATCACTAAGGAGATCTAGAATTACTTTTTATCTTTCGAAGATTTCATTTCTCCGTCAATACCGCTTAAATCTTCTCTAAAACTCCAAAGTTCAGATCGCTTACCATTACTATTATTTGTCCAATCTTTTTTAAACTTTACGAAAGAACCCTTTCCGTGAACTTCTTCATATTTTATTTGGAAGTCATTTGTTTTACTGAGCCACTCAGATTTTTGATAAAATGAAACAATCATTAAATCAATTCCTTCTTTTTCATCTGGAAATTCGTTAAAATAAACACCGTAAGATTCTTCCGGGTATTTTTCTCTAATTACTTTTTTTACCCTGTTCATTAATTCTAGAGCCTCTTGTTTTTTATTTCTCTTAATATCATAGATGTCTACTAGCGCTTTTTTAATTGTAAAGTCTTTTGGAAAATTAGATAAGTCCGGATAAAAACGCCAATAATTTTGGTCACCATTAGGAATGGTATAAGGTTCTATATTTTTATTCCAATCTTCATCGTGACCTTCTAGTTGCGGACGGTCATCAAATGCACTCCAAGGAATAGGTCCCATAACCCAAAGGTACTTTCCATAATTTGGACCATTATTTATTTGATAAATTCGAGACCCAAATTGACCATCAGTGTGATACTTATTATTATGATTAAAAACACCTGTCTCAAATTCATTAATATATTTTGGATTGGCTGTCATCATTCCATTTTCTGTCACCGTATAAGTTGAATTGTTCTGAGAAAAAGACATGTATGATAGTAATACAACAAAGTAAAAAATAGCTTTCATAATTTCACAGATTTAAGGAGGTTCTCCAACAATATACAAAAAATGCATAACTTTTTTTATTATAAATAGCTAAACCTTCTTATTGTAATATAAATTAATTTGTTACTCCTTATTCAATTGTTATCTTTGCAATTCTTTCAATAATATAGAAATTAAAGATAAAACTCAACAAAGATTATGTTTAATAATTTAAGCGAAAAATTAGATAAGGCACTTCACGTTTTAAAAGGTCAGGGTAGCATTACAGAAGTTAATGTAGCAGAAACTTTAAAAGAAGTTAGGCGTGCCCTGTTGGATGCGGATGTTAACTTTAAAATCGCAAAACAATTTACCAAAAGTGTTAAAGAAAAAGCACTAGGTCAAAATGTATTGACTTCAATTCAGCCTGGCCAATTGATGGTGAAAATCGTAAAAGATGAATTAACTGAGCTAATGGGTGGTGATTCGGCTGGTATCAATTTAAGTGGAAATCCATCTGTAATTTTAATGTCTGGTTTACAAGGGAGTGGTAAAACTACATTTTCTGGAAAATTAGCAAATTTTTTAAAATCTAAAAAAACAAAGAAACCTTTACTAGTAGCTTGTGATATTTATCGCCCTGCAGCAATTGATCAACTTCATGTTGTTGGAGATCAAATTGGAGTTGAGGTATTTAGTGATCGAGGTAATAATGATCCTGTAGATATTGCTAAAAACGCTATTGAACATGCCAAGAAAAATGGATTTAATGTTGTTATAGTTGATACTGCTGGACGTTTAGCTGTTGACGAGGCGATGATGACTGAAATTGAAAATATCCATACTGCAATTCAACCGCATGAAACACTTTTTGTGGTAGATTCAATGACAGGTCAAGATGCTGTTAATACTGCAAAAACATTTAATGACCGTCTAAATTTTGATGGTGTCATACTTACAAAATTAGATGGTGATACTCGAGGGGGTGCTGCAATTTCTATTAAAAGTGTAGTAAATAAACCGATAAAGTTTATTGGAACTGGAGAAAAAATGGAGGCGATTGATGTTTTCCATCCCTCAAGAATGTCTGATCGTATTTTAGGGATGGGTGATGTTGTGTCTTTAGTTGAAAGAGCACAAGAGCAATTTGATGAGGTTGAGGCTAGAAAACTTCAGAAGAAAATTGCAAAGAATCAATTTGGATTTGATGATTTTTTAAAACAAATTCAGCAAGTAAAGAAAATGGGTAATATGAAAGATCTTATTGGTATGATTCCTGGAGCAGGAAAAGCTATGAAAGATGTGGACGTAGATGATGACGCCTTCAAAGGGATAGAAGCTATTATTCATTCTATGACGCCTGAAGAAAGGAGTCAACCTTCCATTATAAATGCCAGTCGAAAAAAACGAATCGGGAAGGGAAGTGGCACCTCAGTTCAAGAGGTAAATCAGTTAATGAAACAATTCAACCAAATGAGTAAGATGATGAAAATGATGCAAGGTGGCGGTGGTCGAAAAATGATGCAGGCTATGAAAGGAATGAGACCATAATTAATTAACAAAAATTGAAAATAAATGATTCTACTAGACGGTAAAAAGACATCGAATGATATCAAGGATGAGATTGCGGTATCTGTCAATGAAATTAAAAAACGAGGCGAAAAAGTACCTCATTTAGCAGCTGTTTTAGTAGGAAATGATGGGGCCAGTTTAACCTATGTTGGTTCAAAAGTAAGAGCTTGTGAACGAGTTGGTTTTAATTCAACTTTAATTGAGTTACCTGAAACAACCTCTGAAGAACGTTTGTTAAAAACAATAAACGATTTAAATAATAATAATGAGATAGATGGTTTTATTGTTCAGTTGCCGCTACCAAAACACATCAATGAAGAAAAAGTTTTATTAGCTATCAATCCTAATAAGGATGTGGACGGTTTTCATCCTGAAAATTTTGGCAAAATGGCTCTAGAAATGGATAGTTTTATTCCAGCAACACCTTTTGGAATATTGCAACTATTAGAGCGATATCAAGTTGAAACAAAAGGCAAACACACAGTAGTTATTGGAAGAAGCCATATTGTAGGAAGACCTATGAGTATCTTAATGAGTCAAAAAGGTCCTGCAGCTAACAGTACTGTAACATTAACACATAGTTATACCAAAAACCTTAGTCAAATAACTAAACAAGCAGACATTATAATTGTAGCTTTAGGAATACCAGAATATTTGAAAGCGGATATGGTAAAAGATAATGTTGTTATTGTAGATGTTGGCATTAGTAGAGTCCCAGATGAGTCTAAACCCAAGGGTTATGTTATTAAAGGGGATGTTGCATTTGATGAAGTTAGTAAAAAATCATCTTTCATTACACCAGTTCCAGGAGGGGTAGGTCCAATGACTATCGCTATGTTATTAAAAAATACGCTAATCGCAAGGGAGCGAGGGGGAAACCATTCTTAGAACTATTTTTTTAGAGTAATACCGTTATTCTTTCTCGAATTCATCGATTTTCCAAGAAAGCATAAAATACTTAATTTTTGCTTCATCTGGAATATTGGTAATATCAATTACAAGATTAGGATTGTATCTAAAATTTTCTGGTAATTCATTTTTGTCAATATTGATAAAGAGATCATTATCTTCTAAAAATAGTACAACGGTAGAAATAGTAGTTTCAATATTTAAAATTTTATAATTTGCCTTTATATCTTTAAATGTACTACTTAAATTTAGTCCTTTGTCTGTTTTATAACGGGGATCGAAAAATTGAAAATTCGAAATCAAAGCATCAGGATCATTATTAGTTACTGGCGATATTGATACTAACTTAGTTCCGTTTTTATCGTAAATCTCTACTTCTCCCTGAGTTGGTAACTCCTCATTTTGAGCATAAAGTTTAACTATAGAATCCTGAGCGAAAATAGAATCAATTTCCTTTATTGTCATTCCTCTTGTTAATGCTCCAACAGAATCATTAGATATTAAGAATGGATTTATTTCTTCTTTACACTCTATAAATAGGAGAGTCACAGAAACTATAGCTATTATTTTTTTTAACATCAGTTGTTTTTTTTAGATCGTTTTTTTACAATTCAAAATTACTAAAATTGGTTCTGAATTCAATCAAAATTTAAAAAAAGAAGATTTATGAATTTTGAGTTTTATTTTCTTAAAGGAATTATTTAAACAACCATAGCAAGTCAATTTTTCATTTTCTTATGAGAATAAACTGTAAAATAGTTAGTTTTAATTTTTACCTTTGCCTTGATGAAAAAAGAAATTAAAAGCCTGATTGACAAAGGAGAAATGCTTCCCTTAATGGAAGAGTTTTACACTGTTCAAGGAGAGGGTTTTCACAAGGGTACAGCGGCTTATTTTATAAGGATTGGTGGTTGTGATGTAGGATGTCATTGGTGTGATGTAAAAGAGAGCTGGAATGCTGATTTACATCCCCCAACATTTACTGAGGAAATCGTAAAAAATGCTTCTAAATATTCTAACACAGTGGTAGTCACTGGAGGAGAACCTCTAATTTGGAATATGGAACCATTAACATACATGTTGAAAAAGAATAACCTAAATGTACATATAGAAACCTCTGGTGCATATGATTTATCGGGAACCTGGGATTGGATTTGTTTGTCTCCAAAAAAAACAAAATTACCCAAACTAAACATATACAATTACGCTAATGAGTTAAAAATCATTATCTACAACAAATCTGACTTTGATTTCGCTCAGGAACAAGCAGCGAAAGTAAACGATAGTTGTATGTTGTATTTACAACCCGAATGGAGTAATAGAGAAAAGATGATTCCAATGATTGTGGATTATGTAATGAAAAATCCTAAATGGAAAGTTTCTCTTCAAACACATAAATATTTAAATATTCCCTAGTCAATACTCTTAAAAAAGATTTTATTGGATTTTCTTGAATGGTACAGCCACTCTTATCGTATCCCATCCCATATGCATTATAATATTCTTGTCATCCTCTTCAAAAGCAATCGAAAATGCTTCCAAAGAGTCGCTTGTGCTTGTTACAGGAACTGAAATTCGAGCTATATCATTTTCTTTTTTATAAAAATAAGAACCCCACGTATTTAATTCAGAATGAAGAATAATTGTCCATTCTTTTTCGCCTGGTATTGTAAGCAAAGCATAACTTCCAGCTTTTAAGTTGATTCCGTTAAAATAAAAGTCTTTGTATAGTGTTAATTCTGGAGCCTCATTAGCTCCCGTTCTCCAAATTTCTCCGTTTGGAGCTAATTTACTTAACGTTCTTCCCTTTAGTTGAGGTCTGCTGTATATAATCTTCAATTCTTTATTAGATTCTTTATAATTTGATGGATACGCAGCAATATCCATAGGGCTTTTATCTAATTTCTTAAAATCTTGTGCGCTTAACGATGTTCCAATTGTTACTAAGATTAAAAATACGAGAGTCTTTATTAATTTCATTTTTTTTCATGTTTATTTCCTTATTCAAAAATAATTTTCGGTAGTTTAAATTTAGAAAATATTTTGTTAAAATCTAGAAAATTAACTTCATCCTCAAAATAGTTATTTTTTAACTAAATAAAAATAAATTTTAATGCTCTTTTAAGCGGTTGTGAGCGATTTTAATAATTTTTGTTTTTAGGGAGGCAATTCAAAATCTATATTTTTTATTTTAAGGTCTTTTTTAGCTGTTTTAAGAAGGTTTTACGATTTTAACAAATAGTTAATAAGTACCTGAAAATTGCTTTGTGTGGTTTCAATTTAAATAGGGGAAAGGTTATATTTGTTTAACATCAGTTCAGAGACAAATTTAACTGAGTATTAAAAATTAATATTACTTAACCTTAACACATGAGCGAAGAACAAAAAAAAGGAAATTACGGTGCAGATAGCATACAGGCATTAGAAGGAATGGAGCATGTTCGTATGCGACCTTCTATGTACATCGGCGATGTTGGAGTAAGAGGACTACATCATTTAGTTTATGAGGTTGTTGATAATTCTATCGATGAAGCGATGGGAGGGCATTGTGATGCTATCGATGTAATCATTAACGAAGATAATTCTATTTCTGTAAAAGATAATGGCCGTGGAATTCCAGTAGACATTCATAAAAAAGAAGGTGTTTCAGCTCTTGAAGTAGTAATGACTAAGATTGGAGCTGGTGGTAAGTTCGATAAAGATTCTTATAAAGTATCTGGTGGACTTCACGGAGTTGGAGTTTCCGTAGTAAATGCTCTTTCAAAAAATTTAAAAGCCGTAGTCCATAGAAACGGAAACGTCTATGAGCAAGAATATGAATTTGGTAAAACGATGTATCCAGTAAAACAAACTGGAACAACTGAATTTAGAGGAACTATTGTTACCTTTCATCCTGATCCTGAAATATTTAAACAAACCATTGAATACAACTACGAAACCTTGTCTAATAGACTTAGAGAATTATCTTTTTTAAATAAAGGGATTACGATTTCTATTACCGACAAAAGAGAAAAAGATGAAAAAGGGGAGTTTGTTACTGAGACTTTTCAGAGCACGGAAGGACTTAAAGAATTTATTCGTTTTTTGGATGATACTCGGGAACCAATAATTGGACATGTAATTTCAATGGAGGGTGAGAAAAAAGACATTCCTGTTGAGGTAGCAATGATTTATAATACATCATATAGTGAAAACCTACATTCGTATGTAAATAATATCAATACTCACGAAGGAGGGACTCATTTATCAGGATTTAGAAGAGGACTTACCAATACACTAAAAAAATATGCAGACTCTTCTGGGATGCTCGATAAATTAAAGTTTGACATCGCTGGTGATGATTTTAGAGAAGGACTTACTGCAATAATATCAGTAAAAGTATCTGAGCCTCAGTTTGAAGGTCAGACGAAAACAAAACTTGGAAACAGAGAAGTCACTTCTGCGGTTAGTCAAGCTGTTTCTGAAATGTTAGAGAATTATTTAGAGGAAAATCCAAACGATGCAAAAACCATCGTACAAAAAGTAATTCTTGCCGCTCAGGCTAGACACGCCGCTCGAAAAGCTCGTGAAATGGTTCAGCGAAAAACCGTGATGGGAGGTATGGGATTACCGGGTAAATTATCTGATTGTTCTGAACAAGATCCAGAAAAATGTGAGGTGTTTCTTGTCGAGGGAGATTCGGCAGGTGGAACTGCTAAACAAGGGCGAGACCGTAATTTTCAAGCAATTTTACCATTAAGGGGTAAGATTTTGAATGTTGAAAAAGCCATGCAACACAAAGTGTTCGAAAACGAAGAGATCAGAAATATATTTACAGCTTTGGGTGTTTCGATTGGTACAGAAGAAGATAGTAAAGCCTTAAATCTCGAAAAATTACGTTACCATAAAATTGTAATTATGTGTGATGCCGATGTCGATGGGAGTCATATTTCAACGCTAATTTTAACTTTTTTCTTCAGATATATGAAAGATTTAATTGAAGCGGGTCACGTATTTATTGCAACTCCACCACTTTATTTAGTTAAAAAAGGAGCTAAAAAGAAATACGCTTGGTCTGACGAGGAACGAGAAGAAATCCAAAAGGAATTTGGAGACGGTTGTAAAATCCAACGTTATAAAGGTCTTGGTGAAATGAATGCAGAACAGCTTTGGGATACTACAATGAAACCTACTGACAGAACTTTACGTCAAGTAGTTATTGATAATGGAGTAGAAGCGGATAGAGTGTTTTCAATGTTGATGGGTGATGAAGTTCCGCCTCGACGAGAATTTATCGAAAAGAATGCGGTTTATGCAAATATTGATGCATAATTATTCTATAAAATTAGCTTTTGTATGTTTAGCATTAGTTACTTCTTTTTCTGGGAGATCCCAGATAGACATAACAGATGCTGTTAATGATATGTTGTATATTTCAAGTAAATATGTTTCTCCTGCAGCAAGTGCTTCCGTTTACCAGTCTTCTTCATCTTGGTATAGCTCTGCAGAAACCATTGGTAAATTTAAATTAGACGCGTCATTACATGTCAATATTTTGCCAATTCCAAATAAGCAAAAAACTTTTTCGATTAGTAATAATGAGTTGGCAACTATGGAAATTAGAGGTGCTCAATCTGCAGTAATTCCCTCGGCTCTAGGAGGGCATACAGAAACTTTTTTTGATTTTAATATAGATGATGAAGCCTATGAGTGGCAAGCTTTTGAGGGAATCAAACAAGATGTAGTAACACATCCATATTTACAAGTAAGTATAGGTTTGTGGAAAGAGACCGATGTTACGCTTCGTTATTCTCCGAAAGTAACAATTAGTACTTCTAGTTATGATATTTTTGGTGCGGCTCTAAAGCACACGATTAGTCAATATTTCAGGAAAGAAGCGGCAGATTCCACTCCTTTCGAGCTAGCTGTTTTAGCATCTTATTCTATGTTTAATCTGAATTTATATTTTGATGAGGTAGCAGTAGAGCCCATAGATCCTAAACCCGGTAGTATTCCACTCACAACAATAAATTCTATTATTATTGATGCAAATTCCTTCTTGTTTCAGTTAATTGCTTCCAAGAAGATAAATAAATTAGAATTTACAGGTTCGTTAGGTTATACTTACAACGAATTTAATCACAAATTGGGAGGGCAAGATGGTTTGTTTTTAGACTTATTTAATGAATTACTATTGTTATTAGATGAAAGTAAAACAGACTTTAAGGGTGACCTTGGAGTTAATTATCATTTCAATAAATTTTATATTTCCTCCATGTTATCCCTGGGAAAATTTCCAAATATTAACCTAGCATTACACTATAAAATTTTCTAAAACAAATGATCTCTTTTTTAAAATTTTCATTAAAAAATTTATACAAATAGTTTAACTTTGTACTTCTTTAAAAATAAGAACAAAACAAAATAAAAAATTATGAAAATTACAATTGTTGGAGCTGGTGCAGTTGGAGCTAGTTGTGCTGAATATATCGCCATTAAAAATTTTGCTAGTGAAGTAGTGATATTGGATATTAAAGAGGGTTTTGCAGAAGGTAAAGCAATGGATCTAATGCAAACAGCTTCTCTAAATGGATTCGACACTAAAATAGTTGGGGTAACAAACGATTATTCAAAAACAGCAGGAAGTGATGTTGTTGTAATAACCAGTGGTGTTCCACGTAAACCAGGAATGACAAGGGAACAATTAATTGGTATCAATGCAGGAATTGTAAAATCTGTTTCCTCTAATTTAATTAAATACTCACCTGAGGCAATAATGATTGTCGTAAGTAATCCAATGGATACAATGACCTATTTAGTTCATAAAACAGCGGGATTACCAAAAAATAGAATTATTGGAATGGGTGGTGCCTTGGATAGTGCTCGATTTAAATATCGATTAGCGGAAGCCTTAGGAGCTCCAATCAGCGATGTAGACGGAATGGTAATTGGTGGTCACAGCGATGTAGGTATGGTTCCTCTAACTAGAATGGCAACTAGAAATAGTATTCCTGTAAGTAAATTTATTTCGGAAGAAAGATTAGATGAAGTTATGGAGGCTACAAAAGTTGGTGGCGGTACCTTAACAAAACTTCTTGGAACCTCTGCTTGGTATGCACCTGGTGCTGCGGTGTCAGGTATAGTACAAGCTATTGTCTGTGATCAGAAAAAAATATTCCCCTGTTCAACCCTATTGGAGGGCGAATATGGATTAAACGATATTTGTATTGGTGTTCCTGTTGTTTTAGGTAGAAATGGAATTGAAGAGATTGTTCAGTTAGACCTTACAGATGCCGAAAACGAGCATATGAATAGAAGTGCTGAAGGGGTCCGAAAAACGAATGGCTTGTTAGAATTATAATAATCCTTCTTAATATGAGATTATCTAATAAAGACTGTATTAATACAGTCTTTATTTTTTATATTTGAATCATGAGTATAAAATTCTTTTTTGGTTTTTTAATAAGTATGGTTAGCTTGCTAGGATTAAGTCTTCAGCAACCGTCCAATTCACATCAAGAAATTATCATAAAATTTAGCGATGCGAAAAGAATAACTTTAGAAACTCAAAACAATACCATTGCAATAGTTAAAAAACAATTGCAAAAAATAGGGATTAATTATTTAAAGGTTTCAAAAGACCATCAAGGTCATTTAAAAATCTCTTATTTTAGTTCTGTAGATACTGCATTTATAAAAAAAGTACTCAACGAAGGAAATCATTTTGCAGTAAGTTATTTAGCTAATCAAAACAATAAACAAACGGAGGATCATACTGGAACTAAAAGTTTTAATTTATATTTAGATGTTTTTAAAATACCTAAAACTTTTGAAAATCCTTTTGAAAATAGCGGACTAGTTGTACAGTTATTATCTAAAACCGATCGCTATTTTGTGCCAGATATTCTTGGTAGCTATTCATTGTTTCACAACAAATATGGTTGCTTAACACAACAAAATAAATTAAAATACCATTCAAAACAAGAAACAAAAGTTGATGTTAAGTATTTGAAAACAATCCAAATACGCGCAGGACCTTTCTCTTATCTTTCCTAGATGACTATATTATCGTAAAAGATTAAAGTCGAAATCATTAGTTTAATAAATAAAAAAATAATTGTCAGATTATATGGTAAACTATATATTTGCTCGTTTTTAAAAATTTGACACAAAAAATATAACAATGCAAAATAAAGGATTAATAAAAGTATTTGCGATTCTGTTTGGTTTGGTAAGTTTATATCAACTTTCATTCACCTACATTTCAAATAACGTAGAAGAAGATGCAAAGACATTTGCAACAACAAAATATGCTGCTAGCGAACCCGATAAAAGAAATTCAGCACAGGCTAGTTATTTAGATTCCATAGGGAATATACCAGTAGTTTCAGTAGGGCCTATTGAAATAGATTATAACACTGCCAAAGGAAAAGAATTAAATAAAGGACTCGATTTAAAAGGAGGAATTAATGTTATATTACAAGTTTCTGTAAAAGATATCCTAAAGGGTTTAGCAAACAACACCAAAGACGCCGCCTTTAATCAAGCATTAAAGGATGCCTTTGTTCTTCAAAAAGAATCCCAAGACACGTATTTGGAGTCCTTTTTTCAGGCTTTTGATGCGCTCCCAGGAGAAAATCTATTAGCATCACCAGATATATTTTTTAATAAAAATTTAGAAGATGATATCAATGCCGCTATGACCAACGGTGATGTGTATCCAGTTATCGAAAGAAAAATTGACGAATCTATAACAGCTGCATTTGAAGTTTTAAGAAAACGTATCGATAAATTTGGTGTTACACAACCAAATATCCAGCGAATTGGTAAATCTGCTCGTATTTTAGTAGAATTACCAGGAGCGAAAGATGTTGAGCGTGTTAAAAAACTATTACAAAGTACCGCTCAGCTCGAATTTTGGGGAGTATACAAAATTGATGAATTGCAAGGTTTTATAGTTGCTGCAGACGCTAAATTAGCAGAGTTAAATAAAGTTAATGAACCAGAAGCTGAAGAAACTACTACAGACGCTAGCGAAGAAGATAATATTGTTGACGATTTAATAGGAGGGGAAGATGTTAATGACTCCATTGCAGATGCTTCAAAAGAAAGACCTTTACTCAGTAAAATGTTATATCCTGGACAAACTGGAAGACCCGAACTAGGAACTTTCATGTTGAAGGATACCGCAGTAATTAACGACTATTTAAAAACACCACAAATTAAATCGCTTTTATCCGACAATCAGCGCTACGCAAAGTTCGTATGGGGCATTGCTTCGGAAAATAAAGAATTAGGGGAAGAAGTAGTAACCCTATATGCCATAAAATCAAACAGAGATCAAATGCCTCCACTAGCAGGGGGCGTAGTTGTGGATGCGGTTCAAACTTATGACCAACTAGGAAGAGTAGTGGTTAGTATGCAAATGAATGCCAGAGGCGCTAGAGTGTGGGAGAAAATGACTGGTGAGGCCTACAACAACCAATCTCAGATAGCGATTGTTTTAGATGATATTGTTTATTCTGCACCGGGGGTTACCAGTGGTCCAATTGCAGGTGGTAGAAGTCAAATTTCTGGAGATTTTAATATCACAGAAGGTCAAGATTTAGCGAACGTATTAAGAGCTGGTAAATTACCTGCCTCTGCTGAGATTATTCAAGGAGAAGTAGTAGGTCCTACTTTGGGACAAGAAGCAATTGATAGTGGAATCTTCTCATTTGTATTGGCGCTTATATTCGTGTTGGTATGGATGATTTTCTATTATGGTAAAGCAGGAGCTTTTGCCGATGTTGCCTTAGTGGTTAACATTATATTTATTTTTGGAATATTGGCAGGGTTAGGAGCAGTACTAACGCTTCCTGGTATTGCCGGTATTATTCTTACTATAGGGATGTCGGTTGATGCTAATGTGCTTATTTTTGAGCGTATTAAAGAAGAACTGGCCAAAGGAAAAGCTCAAAAAGATGCCATTAATGATGGATTTAGCAATGCATTGTCTTCTATACTAGATGCAAATATTACGACTGGATTAACTGGTTTCATACTATTAATGTTTGGTACGGGACCCATTCAAGGGTTTGCAACAACGCTTTTAATAGGTATTGCAACCTCCTTATTCACCGCAATATTTATCACTAGATTATTTATCGATGGTTATACTAAAAATGGAAAGCCATTACCATGTACAACTTCTTTAACTAAAAATATCCTTACCAACAATACGATTGAGTTTTTAAGAAAAAGGAAAGTATCCTATGTAATCTCTGGAATTTTAATTCTAGTAAGTTTAGGATCTTTAGTAACTGTTGGTTTAAATCAAGGAGTCGATTTTGTTGGAGGTAGAACTTATACGGTTCGTTTTGATAGAGATGTCAATGCAACTCAAGTTGAAGCAGACTTGATTGAAGTTTTTGGCTCTGCCGAAGCAAAAACTTACGGAGGAAGTAACCAGTTAAAAATTACCACAAAGTATAAAGTAGATGAAGCCGGTACCGCAATCGATGAAGAAATTGAAAAAATGATGTTTGATGGTTTAAAATCCAACCTTCCAGAAGGATTTACATATGGTCAGTACATTGGTGATACTGAAAATAAAGTAGCCGGTAGAATGGAATCTTACAAAGTAAGTCCTACAATTGCCGATGACATTAAAAAAGCTTCTTTTTGGGTTGTTTTAGGTTCATTAGTGGTGGTATTCTTATATATTTTGCTGCGTTTTAGAAGATGGCAATTCAGTTTAGGTGCCGTAGCTGCTGTATTCCATGATGTACTCATTGTATTAGGTGTTTTTTCACTAACCTATAGATTTATGCCATTTAATATGGAAATTGGTCAGTCTTTCATAGCAGCGATATTAACGGTAATTGGATATTCATTAAATGATACTGTTGTGGTATTTGACCGTATTCGTGAATTTTTTAACGACCATCCATCTTGGAAAATGAATAAGGTAATCGATCAAGCATTAAACAGTACGTTAAGTCGTACCTTAAATACATCGTTAACTACCTTAATCGTATTGTTTTCAATATTTATATTTGGTGCTGAATCCATTCGAGGATTAATTTTCGCATTAATAGTGGGTGTACTAGTAGGTACGTATTCATCTCTTTTTATTGCAACACCTGTATTCTTCGATTCAGTTAAGAAAAAAGGAATTGACTTATCCAACAAAAAAGAAGAAGCCTCTGATGTTTAATTTATTTACAAAAACCATAAAAACCGCCTTTAAAAAGGCGGTTTTTTTTATATAACATAGTGTTTGTAATTTTATAGTCCACTGACTGTAAAAAGATAATCTAAATTAGAAATTTACTTATTACTATATTTTAGTTTTAAATTGTTTAATTCCTTTTGTACGTAGTTTATTTTTTATTATAGTTAAATTTAAAAAGCTTTTTTTTTGATAGTTTTTTAAAAAGTATTATGTTTGTGTCTTATAAATACTATTAAGATTTAATATTAACTAAAACTAATTTCATGAAAAAAATTACTTTAATTATGTTTGCATTCCTTGCTTCAGTATCTTTGCTGCAGGTAAATGCTCAAACATACACTGGAGATACAGGGGCTATTCCAGACAATAGTTGTCCTGCTTTAACTCCTTACAACAATGCTGTAGCTGCAACAGGCTCAGTAGGTTCAGCGGTAGGTGAATACACCTTAGACAATGTGACTTTAGATATTTCACATACTTGGGACGGAGATTTAGAGATTAATCTAGTTTCACCAAGTGGTGTATCTTTAGATTTATCTTCAAACAATGGAGGTTCATCAAATAATTACACTGGTACAGTTTTCCAAGATGGGGCGCCTAGTATTACTACTGGTTCTGCACCATTTACTGGTACTTTCTCTGCTGAAGGTGGCTCAATGGCAACTACGTTTGCTGGAGAAGATGTGAACGGAAATTGGTCATTAAATATTTGTGATGGCGTTGGTGGAGATACTGGGGGTGTAAACTCTTGGTCAATAACTTTCTCAGAAATTTTACCACCACCACCTTATCTTTT
>JAAEPP010000879.1 GCA_024232495.1 Flavobacteriaceae bacterium | reverse complement strand
TTGAGTCGTTTTCAATCTCAAAAATAATTGTAAAGGCTCGGGTTTCCTAGATAATATTTTTCTTCTTCTTATCCTCTAGATTCTATTTTCAATTTTCTTATTCTCGTGATTTTGTTTTGCAGGCCAGTTTCGCAAGCTTGGTCTCATATTTATCTGTTTGGCCTGTTTCTAAACATGGTAAGCTGCTTCATTCTCAAAATTGTGAATTACGTTCAAGTCCTAACAATCTATCAAATCTATCAAACTATAGGCCTTCTTTCTTTAGTTTCTTATAAAACTAGAATCTTACTCACACGGGCCTTATTGCCTTATACCCTCTAAACATTCTGGTATTCACATTTCATTCAGCATCGATTTCGAAATCAAATTGGCTTCTATAAGAAATGCCTAGCTAAGATTTTCAGTGCCTGTGAGCATTTTCTCATTGTTTTTTAAAAACTATTCGAATTTAGCAAACACTACCCTGGTTGTTTAAAAAAGCAGTTCTAGCATTCTTACAAAAAACCAGCACACAATAGTCCCTTTGAAAAGATAGCTGCATTAGCTTGTCACAAGAAGCAACCCTCTTGGGAACCCCTCATTTCGTGTTTCTCGTCAATGAGATGATTTTTGCTGCAAAATTCGTGCTTTCTGCTTCCTCCCACAATCATCATGATCTCCTCGAAGAGCCGGGCTCAAAATCTCAACACTTTGTACTTCATACTTACCTGACGGGGAAGACAACTTGATCAACAAGGAGTTTCTTCCAGGGTGAGGCCCTTCCATTGCTGACCAGATGAGCTGACCCCTGCGATTACCGTA
>JAAEPP010000878.1 GCA_024232495.1 Flavobacteriaceae bacterium | reverse complement strand
TGCCACTGTTTTCTCTGCTACCACCGCGACCACCGCAATCTCCGCTCCCTCCGCACCCACCGCACCCACGGCAACCACAGCAACCACAGCAACCACAGCAACCACAGCAACCACAGCAACCACAGCAACCACAGCACCCACAGCACCCACAGCAACCACAGCAACCACAGCAACCGCAGAGAATCATATCGCTTGGGACAGAGAACCGTCTCTGCTGCGGCAGAGAATTCTCCTTTCTGAGACAGAGAATCGCATCGCCTGAGGTTTCTGAGCTGCGTTTTTACACATATTTTTGAGCGTCGCCTGCGGCGAGCATTTCCGGCGTCCTCGCAGGGGCGCCTAGTCGGGGACATCATCGCCGGAAATGCTCGCCGCAGGCGGGTTTTTGCATTTGGGGGCGCGCGCCGCCGCCGTCCGGGCGCTCAGATTCTTCCTCCAGGTGCCTGCAACAAATGCACAGCAGGCACGCTTGAGCACTTGACAGGTTGCCACAGCAACCACAGCAACCACAGCAACCGCAGCCACCGCAGCAGCCACAGCAACCACAGCAACCACAGCAACCACAGCAACCACAACAACCACAGCAACCGCAGCAACCACAGCAACCACAGCAACCACAGCAACCACAGCAACCACAGCAACCACAGCAGCCACAGCAACCACAGCAACCACAGCAACCACAGCAACCACCGCAACAACAGCAACCACAGCAACCACAGCAACCGCAGAGA
>JAAEPP010000877.1 GCA_024232495.1 Flavobacteriaceae bacterium | reverse complement strand
GTCTAAGGAAAGTTTTCTTTGGTATAGCGAGTAAAGATCTAAGGGTGAAAGCACTGAGCATTCCAGACATTCCATAAACTCTGAAGATGCTTTAAACTCGATAAATCCCTAGAAAATTCCGTTTAAATTCGTTGAAACTCCATAAAATCTATGAATCCGTATAAATGCTATAGTCTGTGGTAAGAATTGGCAAGAAATAAGCGTTTTTGAAGAAATTTTTACTTTTTACACGAACCGATTTTACTCAAAAATGATGAAAACCAACTTGAGTTTTAACAGTGCTTCCACTGAAAGAGCACTTTCCTCATACAAGAAAAACAGCTTTTTCGAAGGAAAATGAAGGAAATAAAGTTTGTTTGTATTTAAACCCTATATTTAAGCCCTAAATGGCTCCCTAAATTGGTGTAAAGCCAATTTGAATTGAAAATTTGGAATTTTAGTTGGAAATTTTCCAAGCCTTTTCAAGTTTTACAGTGCTTCATGAACAGTCTAGAGTAGAAAACCAACAATTGAAACCATTCATTCTGGGCAAACTTTGATCAAGAGCCAAGATTAAACCATGATACCT
>JAAEPP010000876.1 GCA_024232495.1 Flavobacteriaceae bacterium | reverse complement strand
TCCATGAAAAAGGCGTTTTGGAAGAAATTGAGGTGAACTCTTTTTGCGGGGCTATGTTTTCACTAAGTTTCATGGGAAACTAAAAGAGACCCTCGGTGTAATAAGTTCTAAGCTGTTCCCATGGACAGAACTGTTGTAATACGTAAGTTTACAACGTTTTAGGGCTAACTGAATCGTTTTAATCCATGCAAAAGTAATAGTTTGACAGAAATTGAGACGAACTCTTTTGGCTTGGCTAAATTTTCACTAAGTTAAATGGGGAACTATAAGAAACCCTCGATGTAATAAGCTTTAGGCTATTTTCATGGACAGAACTGTTGTAAAACGAATTTTTACAGCGTTTTAGAGCTAATGGAATCGTTTTATTCCATGCAGAAGCTGAACTTTATAAGAAAATGAGGTGAACTCTTATTGCGGGGCAAAGTTTTCACTAAGTCTTATTGAGAACTATAAGAAACCCGCGGTGTAATAATTTCTAGGCTGTTCCCATGGACAGAACTGTTGTAATACGTATGTTTATAATGTTTTAGAGCTAACGGAATCGTTTTATTCCATGCAAAAGGTGTACCTTATAAGAAATTAAGGTGAACTCTTACTGCAGGGCTAAGTTTTTACTAAGTTTAATGGACAACTATAAGAAACCCTTGGTGTAATAAGTTCTAGGCTGTTCCCATGGACAGAACTG
>JAAEPP010000875.1 GCA_024232495.1 Flavobacteriaceae bacterium | reverse complement strand
TTAATACTGGCGATATCAAGTTCGCCTAATTGAAGTTGTGATGTAGTAGCAGCTCGCATATTTTCTCCGAAGATTTTGAAAATAAAGCCATATTTACGTTAATTATACCATTTTTACAGTATTTTTGAAGAAGCTTCGCGTGATTGTTTTTATATTTTTGATTTAAATTCAAATGGTTACACTTTAACGTTCAAGCACTAAATACGTTGGTTTGTTGAATGCGTACCTCCAACATCTACGCCAGGAATATCACGTAACAAGTCACTTAAATGATCAGCTTGAACCAGCTGCATATGATCATCACCTAAATAGACTGATGAGCTTTCTACTTTAGTTCCCCAAACATCAATTCTTTCGACTTTTTCAATATCATTAGTGCTTTTTGCTAAAACAGAAACAGTGAATAAAGCAAGTGAAATCGCACTAGTGAGCATAGACATATTCATTTTGAAATTTATTCCTATCTTAAAAAAGGAGAGTATAATAAAGGAATCCACTCAAATAGCAATAATTGTCATTTGCATTTTGATTTATTTTGTA
>JAAEPP010000874.1 GCA_024232495.1 Flavobacteriaceae bacterium | reverse complement strand
CTAAAAAACCGTTGAATTAATAATTTCTAGGCTGTTCCTATGGACAGAACTGTTTAAATACGTATGTTTTAAACGTTTTATAGCAAACAGAATCGTTTTATTTCATGGGAACTGCGTACTTTTTAAGAAATTAGGCTGAACTCTTATAGCAGGGCTAAGTTTTTAATAAATTTCATGGGGAACTATAAGAAACCCTCGAATTAATAAATTCCAAGCTGTTCCCATGGACAGAACTGTTGTAATAGGTATGCTTACAACATTTTAGAGCAAACAGAACACTTTTATTCCATGGAAAGTGCGTACTTTATAAGAAATTGAGGTGCACTCTTATTGCGGACTAAGTTTTTTCTATGTTTCATAGGGAACTACAAGAAACCTTTTGTGTAATAAGTTCTTAGCTGTTCCCATGGGCAGAACTGTTACAATACGTATGTTTACAACGTTTTAGAGCAAACAGAACCGTTTTATTCCATGGGAAGTGCGTCCTTTACAAGAGATTGAGGTGAACTATTATTGCAGGGCTAAGTTTTTACTAAGCTTCATGAGAAACTATAAGAACCCCGTGAAGTAATAAGTTCT
>JAAEPP010000873.1 GCA_024232495.1 Flavobacteriaceae bacterium | reverse complement strand
TCCAACAGTTCTGCCCATGTGAACAGCCTAGAACTTATTACACCGAGGGTTTCTTATAGATCCCCATTAAACTTAGTGAGAACTTTGCCCCGCAATAAGAGTTCACCTCAATTTCTTATAAAGTATGCATTTCCCATGGAATAAAACCATACTGTTTGCTCTAAAAAGTTGTAAACAAACGTATTACAACAGTTCTGTCCATGGAAACAGCCTAGAACTTATTACACCGAGGGTTTCTTATAAATCCCCATGAAACTTAGTGAAAACTTAGCTCCACAATAAGAGCTCACCTCAATTTTTTATAAAGTACACATTTCACATGGAATAAAACGATTCCGTGTGCTCTAAAACGTTGTATACAAACTTATTACAACAGTTCTGTCCATGTGAACAGCCTAGAACTTATTACACCGAGGGTTTCTTAAAGTTCCCCATGAGACTTGGTGAGAACTTAGCCCCGGAATAAGTGTTCACCTCAATTCCTTATAAATTACGCCTTTCGCATGGATTAAAACAATTCCGTTTTCTCTAAAATATTGTAAACAAACGTATTACAACAGTTATGTCCATGGGAACAGCATAAAACATATTTCACCGAGGGTTTTTTATAGTTTCCCATGAAACTCAGTGAAAACTCAGCCCCGAAATAAGAGTTTACCTTAATTTCTTATAAAATACGCCTTTCGCATGGAATAAAACGATTCCGTTTCCTCTAAAACGTTGTAAACATACTTATTACAACAGTTCTATCCATGAGAACACCCAAGAACTTATTACACCGAGGGTTTCTTAAAGTTCCCCGTTAAAACTTAGTGAAAATTTAGCCCCG
>JAAEPP010000872.1 GCA_024232495.1 Flavobacteriaceae bacterium | reverse complement strand
ATAAAAAACGTTTTAACTTATTTGGTAATAACATAGTTTACTCAAACTTTTTTTTGTGTCAAAATTTACATCGACAAGTTTAACAAAATATTGAACGCTACCAACATCCTAGAAGGTATAAGAAACCTTTGCAAAACCTATATTCCTTTTTAGGCAAAAACGATTTATATTTTCTAAAATATGAGTGAGTGTTATGAAGCATCAACTTTCTTTTGCAGATATTGAAATGAATGCAAGCCGTAAACCAAGTAGAATTTCGATTAAACTGGATAAAATTAATCAGATTGTTGATTGGGACAAGGTTTTAGAAATCGTAAAGGTCGTTGATTATACTTCAAAAGAAACAGGTGGTTCACCTCATAAAGATTTACTTGTGAAAATAAAAATGGTATATCTTCAACATTTATATAATTTTTCAGATCCCGAACTTGAAGATCAAGTGAACGATCGACTTTCGTTTCAGCAGTTTATCGGGTTAAATTTCACAACAACAGTTCCAGATTACAGTACCATTTGGAGATTTAAAGATCGATTAATCAAAGAAAATCTTACTGATAAATTGTTTGAAATTATCACATCTAGCCTTGATAAAAAAGGCTTGATCGTTAAAAAAGGAACCGTTGTTGATGCCACAATTATTCAGTCAGCAAATCGTCCGCTAAGCAAGGAACGACGGGGAAAATACGAAAAAACTCCAAACTCTCAAATTGATACGGATGCACATTCAACTCAAAAAAGAGGTAAGAAATACTTTGGTTACAAAGGTCATATCGGTGTTGATATTGAAAGTAAATTAATTCGAAAAGTGACATTTACTCCTGCAAATACTCATGATTCGAAGGAGAAACATAAACTATTTAGTGGTGACGAAAAGGCTCTTTTTGGCGATAATGCGTATAGTAAAATTCAAGAAAAACAGCTCGCAAGAAAACTTGGGATATACTATGGTATGCAAGAGAAAAAGACGCGAGGGAAACAACTTACGGCATCTCAAAAAAAGAAAAATAAGAAACATTCAAAAATACGGTCACAAGTAGAGCACCCCTTTGGGTTTATCAAATGTCGATTAGATTATCGCAAAACTGTCGCAAAATCACTTGCTCGAAACGAATTACGATTCAAATTCAACTGCATGATTTACAATATTTTCCGAGGAGCTTTTCTACTTTCTTAAGAGTTTTAAAGGGAATTCTATGCCCAAAATCATAGAAAAAAGTGAAAATTCACACATTCACCCTAAATAAATATCTAAAAATGAAGAAAATATATAAACCGTAAATTTAGTGGGCTTATTCAAAGCTTTCTATTACGTGAATTTAAATTTGAGTATAAAGCAATTTCAAAAATATCGGATCAATTGGACATTCACCGTGTAACAGTGACAGAATATTTTAGGGGCATCGTAATTCGTT
>JAAEPP010000871.1 GCA_024232495.1 Flavobacteriaceae bacterium | reverse complement strand
ATTAGATTAAATACTTTAGCGGCAAAAAACACAACAGCATTAAGTAACGCTAAAAAGGAGCGAGAAGCACTTAATGACATACAAAAAGGAACTACTAAGCAAGATGAGGAAAATACTCAAACTGTACAAGCCCTAGTAGAAGCATTAACTAAACAAGCTGCTGCATTAGGAAAAACTAAAAGACAGATTGATCTTGAAACCGCATCTTTAATAGACAATAACGCAGAGGCAGTTGCAGCCATTAATGCAGCATACGACCGAATTGACGCTGAGAAAGCCTTACAGGAAGAACAGAAAAAAGAAATCGCGCAAACAAAGGCTAGTCAAGTGGCTAAAGCTAAAGCGGCTAAGGCTGAAAAGGCGGCTAGAGACAAAACTATAGCGACTATCGTTAACGCCTATAAAAGAGAATCTAACACCTTAATTAAACAAACTGAAACTATCAACCAAGAGTACGAAAGACGTAAAAAGGCTATTGACGACTACGTTAAATACATTGGTAGTTCAAATGAGCAAACTAAAGCTGCTTATTTAAACTTACAACAATGGCGAAAAGCGCAAATAGAAAGCGAAACGGCTGAAATACTTGACGCTTATGTAAGGCGTGAAACTATGCGTCAACAGATTGAAAAAGGTCAGGTTAAGCAGCTTGGCGGTGATGATGGCGGCATAGGT
>JAAEPP010000870.1 GCA_024232495.1 Flavobacteriaceae bacterium | reverse complement strand
GCAATATCATAAAAGAGAATTTCCACTTACAACAGTTATTTTCCAAAGAAATGCACATTGTCATATTCCACATTTTCAACAGCAGTTTTCCAGCCATACATCATTTGAGAACAAAGTCTGAAAGTAAAGGAAAAACGAATGGCAAGGCATTAACAACGCATAAATAGGAAATGTCCTGTCTTGAAAAGCAATGATACATTTCTAGGTTGATCTTTGGATGTATATGAACGAAAGTAATTCATCATAGCTGAGAGAAAATTCATTAGATAATACAAAAATTATAAAAGGAATGAATGGGAAATGTTTGATTAAATATCTGGCCTAACTGTTTTTCTCAACAATGTCTTTTCTAATGAAAACAAAAAGACTCGTATCTGGGCGGGAATCCTTAGGAGTCGATAAAAAACAGCCCGGTATTTTGGCAGAATTGCTTTAAAATAAGATAAACCTTGCCTGAACCAGGTAAGATTAACTTAAAATCCAGCACAACATACTCTATATTTTCCGTCAAATTGCTTTCCTTCAAAGAGGAACAAGATCTTCCATAGAAAAATAATAACTTCAGTATTAGCAAGACCTGATTCTTGTCAGCCAAGATTGATTTGCATTTAGTATCCCGGGAATCCTAACGAGTTGACTTTGCATTCAGCACACCGGAAATCCTGACGAGTTGTGCAAAGGATTTGTTTATTCGAATCAATTATTGAAAGAAAGATTTGCAAGTATCCTGGACACTTGGTTGTACAAAAATGCAATATCATAAAAGAGAATTTCCACTTACAACAGTTATTTTCCAAAGAAATGTACATTGTCATATTCAACATTTTCGACCGCAGTTGACCAGCCATACATCATTTGAGAACAAAGTCTGAAAGTAAAGAAAAATTGAATGAGCAAGGCATTAACCACGCATATATAAAAAATGTCCTGTCTTGAGAAGCAATGATACATTTCTAGGTTGATCTTTGGATGTATACGAACAAGAGTAATTCATCATAGCTGAGAGAAAATTCATTAGATAATACCAAAATTATAAAAGGAATGAATGGGAAATGTTTGATTAAATATCTGGCCTAACTGTTTTTCTCAACAATGGCTTTTCTAATGAAAAACAACAAGACTCGTATCTTGGCGGGAATCCTTAGAAGTCGATAAAAAACAGCCCGGTATTTCAGCAGATTGCCTTCCAAAGAAGATAAACCTTCCCTGAACAAGGTAAGATTAACTTACAATCCAGCACAACATACTCTATATATTCCGTGATATTGCGTTCCTTTAAAGAGGAACAAGATCTTCTTTAGAAAATAATGGCGTCAGTATTAGCAAGACCTGATTCTTGTCAGCCAAGATTGACTTTGCATTCAGCATCCCGGGAATCCTAACGAGTTGACTTTGCATTCAGAACACCG
>JAAEPP010000869.1 GCA_024232495.1 Flavobacteriaceae bacterium | reverse complement strand
AGCCAGAAATGCGCGGAAATAATTAATGATCATAGTCCAGTCCATGTATCTGTCACTCTTCAACTGGCAGCCACGTTGACCACAGCTCTTTAAATCTTGGGCAAAGAGCGAAATTCTCCACTGGTGACATGCAACTTTGCTACAAGAAAGTGGGGTGATGAATTTCAGCAAAGGTGAATACTTTTATGATAATTTCAAAGCACTAGATAATTACATTTAGTGTACATGTAGTAAACATACAAGTTCATTGTGCCCTACTAAAACTTTTGTATTATTTCATTTGTAGGAATAAATGGTGAGACATGTTTAGCATTATCGACACCATTCCTTATGCAGCCAGTGAATGATTATCATGTTCAATCGCATTGGAAAATTCCATGCCACTTCATATTGATGGCCCGGTTAAATGGAATCACTCAAAGTACTAATTGGTGAGTTCATCATGAAGCAGTTACAATTTAAAAAAAATGCCCAGTCTGCTCTGAAAGGTTAAACTAATTGTCTTCTATTTTAGATGAAACAGCAATTTCGAAAATCTTCCACAGTGGTTTGAAAAGGTACCAGGCTTCCACAACAAGATGCAGTGAGATTAAGGTGGTGATTTTTAACATTGAATAAAGTATAAAGTTTTTTCTGCGTATTTTATATCCATTTTCAATTTATCCCTATAATGTAGGTGAAACCTTCATCAGTGTTAAGATTTAGAAAGAAAGTCTTGACATTATGAAAATTTGCATTTCTTCTGAGTATTGACTGGAAGAATTGCCAAACATGTTTTTTTTATGTGATTGTTACACTTAGTATTTTAATTCATGAAAATGAATCTTCAGATATTAACTCAAATTGAAGATTGGTTCTTTAGTGATATTTCCAAAGCTTTGTCTTCTCACCCATTTTTTTATCCAGATGATTTTGAAAAGCCCTTAGAGGAGCAAAGATTCTCATTCTACCTGTTTTCCTGTGCAGGATTGCACCTTACTTTTTAAGGAGCTACCAAAGAATTCTGAAAATCTCAAGTATAAATTGATTTACTGTACTGTATTTCAAATTAGATTTTGCAATACTGATATTTCAAGCTTCTGATGAGTTTTATGGGTGATTCTTTGATTTCTTAAATGAGCCAAAAATGCTTTTGAAAGTGTTTGAATTTCAATCTGAGTAAATGGAAACAGACTCAAACATCACTTTCCCCCATTTTACTGCTGCACACCAGCCAGAAGAAAACAGATTATTTCCCCAAAAGCTAAAACTCCAGCCAGTATGTTACTTCTGGATTCCATCTGCTTAAATCTTTACCGCTTACAATACTTTTCAAGAGATCAATTATCTATTACCACTATAGTCTACCTCTCACTTTAAGATTTGTTAAAAATCTTTAATGAGTCCACATAGTTCTCTACATGGCAATTTTTTACTAATATAATATCAGGAAAAAGGTTACACTTTTTTTAGTGTCACTAGGTAAAATGATGCCTTGTGATTACTATAAAGTATTATATTTTGCCTGAAACTTTCAAACTACATTCAACCCGTTCTGCTATGAATTTATGGAACAGCTAATACTCTACATTGGATTCATCCCTATTGATTCCTCAACCAAATAATTCTAAGAAGATATTCAAGATTTGTTTAATAAAATTTCGCCATACTCAAGTGCTTCAGATCATCTTCCCTTTTGGTAGTTTCATCTCTGTTTATGCCCTATCACTACTATCCTGGTTTCGATATTGTATGATTATTGCCTCAATCTTTGTCCCTATCATTTTCTGACACTACTAAGATTAGTGCTGCATATCTTTTCAAACATCTAGGAATACAATGTTATCTTTGCATATATTTAATTCTTAAAATTTGTAGTTTAAAGACGCCGTAACACTTCATCTTCAAATAAAAATATGAATTTCCATTAGGCTTTTCTTTCCCTGGGGGCGAGTAACATCTAACACTCATTTCAAGTGAAATGAGTAACCTATAAATATGCAATTAAGGCAATACCACATTTGGATTTACAAACGCTTTCCAAATGAATAAAATCATATTTTGTAAACCCAACAAATTGGGAAACCCATAATTATGTGTATTGATGGTGTTGGATTGGACTTTCATTCATCTTAATGTAGAAGGAAGACCAATAATTCCAAACAATTGCTTATGTGGAGGTATTACATTATGGTTTGTGATTTTTTAAAAAGCATACTTAAGGGTACCCTGCAAAAATGGTTAAAGTTTTTATTTGTTCATTCATACTTAAATTCAAATGTGATATCAAAATAGTTTTACTCTTTTGATTGAGATTTCATATTAGATTATTAATTTTCGTTTTAACATTAAAATTTTAAGGCGTTACATATTTGTAACAAGAAAAATTGAAAAATCGCGCGTACTTAGAAAATATGCAAATTTTTATTTTTGTGGTAAAGAAGAAAAACAATAGTTCTAATTATTATTTTTTCAAATTCTAAAAAGGAGATTGTAGATATTTTTTCCTTTAGCCATCAAAAATATAAAAAATATATATTTTTTATTTTTCATATTTTTATTTTGATCCTAAAGGCTCTTGTAACCAATATGTAACGAATTACCATCTACGTAACTTTTTTTTAACCTTACCATTACAGGGTAAACCAAGCCGCGT
>JAAEPP010000868.1 GCA_024232495.1 Flavobacteriaceae bacterium | reverse complement strand
CTATTTCTACTCTTCTTATAGATGACGGAGGCTGTAATTCCTAAAAATAAAAGAGAAATGAAAAGTGAGTAAGTATTTTCAAAGAGAGAAAAAGCAACTACTATGAATGAATTATATACAACATACCTTGTTGAGACGTAATGCCCCTATTTCTACTCTTCTTATAGATGACGGAAGCTGCACTTCCTAAAAATAAAAGAGAAAAGAAAAGTGAGTAAGTATTATCAAAGAGATAAAAAGCAATTACTATGAATGAGTTTTATACAATAATACGAGAAATTACGATCTAAGTTTATAAAAGACTAATAGATAAATTCTAAAATACACTATGCTTGTGTAAACGTTTCGATATTCATCTTCATCAGTAACTGTTCCAACCGTTTACACAAGCATAGTTTATTTTTGAATTTATCAATGAGTTATATACAACATACCTTGTTGAGATGTAAAACCTCTATTTCTTCTCTTCTTATAGATGACGGAGGCTGCATTTCCTAAAAATAAAAGAGATATTAAAAGTGAGTAAGTGTTCTCAAAGAGAGAAAAAGCAACTACTATAAATGAGTTATATACAACATACCTTGTTGAGATGTAATGCCTCTATTTCCACTCTTCTTATAGATCACGAGGGCTGTCATTCTTAAAAATAAGAGAGAAATGAAAAGGGAGTCAGTATTATCAAAGAGAGAAAAAGCAACTACTATGAATGAGTTATACAACATACCTTGTTAAGATGTAATG
>JAAEPP010000867.1 GCA_024232495.1 Flavobacteriaceae bacterium | reverse complement strand
TTAAAAAATAATCTCAAAAAATAAACAATAATTATTATCATTTAAAAAAGTTATAAATCAATCCATGGAAATCACAATATTTTTTGTCATTTTAATTATAATCCAGACTTCTATTGGAGTAATACCAATAGTAAGACATTGTCCAAGTATTCAAAAATTCAATGAAAACAATTATCAATTATTCGCTGATACAAATGACCAATAGACTAATCCCCAACATAGAATTCGTCTTTTACCAGGTAATCAACAAGGATATTATTATCAAAATAATGCTCAACAAAGACCTGTTCAGCGATAGGTAAATCATCAATATTAGGCTAATCAACAACAGATCATGGGCAATTATCAATTGAATACTCCACACTACAAAATCATAAATTAGGGAAATTATCAACAAGGAAATCAGCAATAGATTAATAATCAACCTAAATATTATCAAAACGTAATTATTAGAGGAAATTCACATCCATTACAACAGGTAAAAATTTTAAAACAAGCATCAAGGGATAGACAAATAAAACAAACACCTGATCTTCTTTCTGAATATTTTAACAATAAATGTACAACATTAGGTAAAGGTAGTTTTGGTACAGTCAAAAAATGTACTATTCAAGATAATCATCTAGCTATTAAAAATGTGAAATTTAATGAAAAATCCACAACTCATCTATTTGATAGAGAAGCTCAGTTTATGATTCGTATTAAAAATTATTATACTACAAAAGGAGATAATGAACTTAAAAACTCGATTATTAATTATCATGGATGTGCGAGGGATGAAATATATCAAGGGTATTTTCTGATAGAATTATTGAAAAACGATCTCACTTTATTAAAAAATGAGAAAGGCGATTCTGGTGCTTCGATTTTTAAAAAAACAATCCCAAACAAATTAGATAGAATTAATGAATATATTAAATTGTTCCAAACTCTTAATACAATTCATTATGAACCTGAGCTTAAAATTGTATTAAATGATATCAAACCTGATAATATTATGATGAATGATCAAGGCAATCTGAAATTCATTGATCTCGGGATGTGTGAAGATATTGGTGAATTTCTGAAAGGAGGTACAATTCTGTATTATCCTCCAGAAAAAATCAATTCATTTAATGGTAATTATCCAAGTTTTGATACTTGGGCTTTAGCATTAACATTATTGGAAGTTGAAACTGAATTATATATGAATAATACAGATTAGAATTGTTAGAAAAATTTTACTCAAGATTGTCATAAGATATTTTACGATAAAATAATAAAAACGTTGGGGTTATCTGAAACAGATTTAAATCAACCCTGTAAAGAATTTAGTTGTGTCTTATTAAAAGGCTTGAGATACAAAGTAGAGGAAAGATATGATGAAAAAAAAATTATCATGCAGTTGAAGGAGATTTATAATTCAAAAAAGGATTTTATTAGTGATGAAAATAAAGCAATTAAAAATGTTTAGATTAAGAATGATCTCAAAGAAGTCACTCAAAATATTAAACATATGAAACCTGAAATGATTATTATTCCTGAACAGAAAAATTTTACTAAAGAAGAAGAATTACTATTGATGTCTTCGAGATTTCGTACTGATAAAATCGATATCGAAATCCCTCGAGTGAATCGAATAGAGAATCAGAAAAAATAGGAAGTTACTCCTGTTGTTCAGAATAAACCTGTTTTAAAAAAAGAAGATTATTTCAAAGATCCCAGTTCTAAAAATAAAGTGTTCACAGGAAATTCTAATGAATTTAAAGCTCAATCTTTTAAACCACAAATTAATAAACAATCTATTTAGAATCAGGACAATTATTTCATAGTTCCTTCTGAAAACAAGACGTTAGGATCGAAATCTAACAATTCTGAAGCTCAATGGAATTAAGGGCTTCAATAGTATCATAACAATGATATAAATTAGGATATAATCAATCCAATTATAAATTCTCACAATATTAAAAAAATTCAGGTGAGTCAGGAAATAATACCAAATGAACCAAAAAAACAAATTGATCAAAGAGATGTAAATGATATTGTTAAAAAGTATATCGATCAATATGGATTAAATAAGGATTTAGAAAATCAAGATAGAATTCAACCTTCAAATTAGATTCAACAAAATTATCGGAACAATAATTATTCTATTAATACTAATAATGAAAAAATTCCAATGAAAAAATATTATGGATAGACTACTGATCCTAAAATTTTAAAAATCATGAACGAATTTTAGAGACCAAATTATTATAAAAATGATAATAATGATTTTAATCAGGATGAGAGAATCTAGTTTAGAAATAAACAAAATGATATTCAAGGAAATTATACGATTAGTCCATATAATCAAGATGTACAAAATGGTAATCATCAATAGGAATATGTTTCAAAAAACATTTTTGAAAATCAGAGGAATGAATCAAGAAAACCAGTAAATATAATGGAGAAATTTGATAATGCTGCTTTGCAAATAAATAAACAAGATAGAAAAGAAGAAAATAAAGTGAAAAAAGAATACAAACCAATTTTTAACAAAAAAATATTACAATTAATCTAATTTAGAATTATTTATTTTTAACTTTTAAAATACTCATGGTCCAATATCTCTTTACAAGTCAATCTTTTCAATGGATTCAACCTCAATATATTTTCCAACAAATCTATTGTTATCATATCTAGATCTTTCTTTAAATAACTGAATCCTTTCCACTGGAATCTAGGAAACTTACTAGAAAAGTATAACCTATCTATTCCAGGAAAACTCTTCTTGCTCGGAGTTCCTAAAAAAAAGAAGATCTCAAATATCTACTCTATCTCAGAGTCAGCTTTGAAAGGAGGCTTGTTGAAGTACAACTCAAACAATATACAACCCAATGACCAAATATCCACTCCAATCCCATACTCCTAAGCACCCATCAGTATCTCTGAGCTCTGTACCAAAGAGTCTGTATTTCTCTACTGTACTTTCTCATTGGGATGTTGAATTCTCTAGAGAGTCCGAAGTCTGCTAGTTTGACTACAGAAGCATCTTCAGTGATCAGAATGTTCCTGGGTTTGAGATCTCTGTGTAGTAATTTGTTCTCATGGCAAGTATTCACTCCTTATACTATTTTCCAGAATATCTCTCTTCTGAGATTATTCCTAATGTAACTATTCTTTTTGAGAAATTTGTGGAGATCATAAGGGAAATACTCGAAGAGTAAATAGATTGAATAATCATTGATGAAAATATCAATCAATCCTACTATGTACTATTTGCTGTCTCCAGAAAATGACTACAGAAAACTCATCTCTCTAAGAGTAGTGGGAGGGATCCCTTCATTCCTGTTCATCATTTTGATTTCCTTCATGGCGTAGATCTTTCTAGTTTTCTTGTTTCTGACTTTGTATACCTTACCATAACTACCTTCTCCAATTTTATCCCCGAGCACTTCAAAATGCATCATTTTATTCTTTCGAAAAGATTTCATTATTCTCAAGAGAGATTATCTTAATAAGTTTTTACTTCAAAAGTGTAAGGAATTAGTTATTTTAATATTTTATTAAAGAAAGAGGTGATAATATCAGGGGTTTGGGGTTTGGGGTTTGGGGTTTGGGGTTTGGGGTTTGGG
>JAAEPP010000866.1 GCA_024232495.1 Flavobacteriaceae bacterium | reverse complement strand
TAAAACGATTCTGTTTGCTCTAAAACGTTATAATTATACGTATTACAACAGTTCTGTCAATCGGAACAATCTAGAACTTATTACTTCAACGGTTTCTTATAGTTCCCCATGAAACTTAGTGAAAGCTTAGCCCCGTAATAAGAGTTCACCTCAATTTCTTTTAAACTACGCATTTCCCATTGAATAAAACGGTTCTGTTAGATCAAATACGTTGTAAACAAACGTATTACAACAGTTCTGTCCATGGGAACAGCGTAGAACTTATTACTTCAACGGTTTCTTATAGTTCCAATTGAAACTGAGTGAAAACTTAGCCCCTCAATAAGAGTTCACCTAAATTTCTTATAAAGTACGCATTTCCCATGGAATAAAACGGTTCTGTTTGCTCTAAAACGTTGTAAACATACGTATTACAACAGTTCTGTCCATGGGAACAGCCTAGAACATTTTACACAGAGGGTTTTTTTATAGTTCCCCATGAAACTTATTGAAAATTTAGCCCCGCAATAAAAGTTCACCTAAATTTCTTATAAAGTACGCATTTCCCATGGAGTAAAACGATTCTGTTTGCTCTAAAACGTTGTAAACATACGTATTAGAACATTTCTGTCAATGGGAGGAGCCTAGAACTTATTACACTGAGGGTTTGCTATAGTTCCCCATGAAACTTAGTGAAAGCTTAGCCCTGCAATAAGAGTTCACCTTAATTTCTTATCAAGTACGTTATTCGCATTGAATAAAACGATCCCATTTGCTCTAAAACGTTGTAAACAAACGTATTACAACAGTTCTGTCCATAGGAACAGCCTAGAAC
>JAAEPP010000865.1 GCA_024232495.1 Flavobacteriaceae bacterium | reverse complement strand
CATTTATTCAGCTTCTTATGGTGAACAATCTAGAAAGATACTCTATTCTAGTAACAATAACTGTGCCTAACATCAAAGTGTCTGTTCACTGGAATGTAGAAATAGTTACAGGAATATTTCTACTCACCATATTTGAGTTTCGTAAATATTGAAACCTTCAACCAAATATAATGTGGCGTCCTCTAGACTTAAGGGGATACCGTAAGATAGGGTGGGTAGTTGGTGAAATCTTACATTAAGGGGCAGAGACCTCAAAATTGTATGCATTAGGATAGTATTAGTCACTTCCAATAATTAGAAAAGAAAATTTTCCGTCTGGGCCCCTTTAGCGCCTGTGCACAGAGCAAAACATAATTTTCGCCCATTACACGGAGGCCATTTTTCAAACAAGATTTCTCGGAGACTAAAACTCCAGGAGACTTTGCACGGTGGTATTGTACTCTTACTATATAGCTCCCGGGAAGTACCAGTTTAGTTTTTCGATGAGCGATATATTTCTTTAGAAAATTGACCTCAAAAAGTGGTTTTGGGTAATTTTGGAAAAAAACAAAAAAAAAGTAAAAAATATGGCCTTTATGACGGTCTATTTGAAAAACTGATTCTAATATTGTAAAAAGTTTCTTGTTTTTGTTTGAGTTATTTTTTTATTATTTCCAAACAAAACTACGT
>JAAEPP010000864.1 GCA_024232495.1 Flavobacteriaceae bacterium | reverse complement strand
TTTGATCTAAGCTGACTATTGACAAGTGGAATGTAATAGAGAAGTTTGGTTACTGGTGTGGTGTCTGCATAGACAAATGTATCGATTTAGTCATCTCTGATGATATTTATTTAGGATGAACACCTGATTCATGAAGGATTTGCGCTAAAATTCTTCCAGAATTCAGACATTCCGCCCGCATTTCACACCTTGAGCTGACACAATTCGATAGTGTGAACATTGCTTCTGCTGGGGACACCTCTCGTCAAAGCGGAGCTGAGGACTCGTGCAGAATGGTTAATGTCAGCTGGTAAGACAGCTGTTGGAGTTGGAATTTGCGTCTGCATATGCAGACGGCGGCTTTTCTCGGTTTGGCATGGCCCATATTTGGTTTGGCTCCCATAGAGTTGGTTTAACTGTCTGGCTCTGTGTTCCTTTCTGAATCAAGGGAATAATTTCGCCGATACCCAGAACGGTTCCCCCGCAGCAGGCGCGGGAAGGACGCGACGTGATCGGCCGGCGGGGGAGGCTTGCCAGTTCCAAGTGGAGGGTGGTGGCGCTGCTCCGGGTTTACGCCGAGGCCTCCCGCCAG
>JAAEPP010000863.1 GCA_024232495.1 Flavobacteriaceae bacterium | reverse complement strand
GAGGAAATTATTTCGATCCACCTCTTCTATTTAAAAAATTAGATAGGTTTCATATTCGGTCTCTTTCTGGCGTACTTTTCTAATGGATGTCAAACGAAGATCTTAAGTGGTTATTATGATGTTTTCCAATTTTTTCGCTATCCTGAAGCTCTATACTGATTAAATACTGTCATAAGATAATGTGGAAAGCCAATCGAGATTTCCTAAAGACTCGGGAAGACAAACTCCGTCTGTTTTCACAATAAAGATTTCCTGGTAGTGCTGCAGATGTTTTTGCTTCCGAAACTCCGATATGAAAGGATGAAATGAAATGTTTTTATGAGAAGCGGCAGGATTTTGAAAATCAATCGAGATAATACTTTGAGAATTAAAATGACCTGAGTAGGACTCCAACCCACGACCTCTAAATTAATCACGTGGGCTCGAGTCCCACTCGTGTCATTTTCATTCTCACAAATCATCTCGATTAAATCTTTAGCTCACTTTTCTGAAATTTTGTGGATAATTTAGTTTCAAAGTAGTTTAACGTTATGAAGAAACATCTGCATGGCACGGGAAATCTTCAATAATACATGATGGGTTGACAACAACTCTTTCAATGTGAATACGCACGTAAGAAAATATCCAAAGAGCCTTTTTCATTGATTATGCCGGTTGTAATGAAATGTATTGAAAATTAGATTTTTGACTGAGTTCCTGTTTGACATGGCAAAGCCTTGTTTACACTATGGACATGGAAGCGTGCACTTGATCACTACATATAGTAGTACAGTACATCCTCGATTATCCGAACAGGTTGAACTCAAATTTTTGTTGGGCTGTTCGGATATGCAAAAAATTCGGATAATCGAGGAAGAACATTTTACCTACTAAACTTGCTATAAAGGCTATTATCATCGTCCTGATCAGTCACAAGATGCTCAAACTGAATGCAAATTGAAAAGCTTGGCAAACGGAAAGACCGACAAGAAAAGTAAGGCAACAGTTTTTTGTAAATTTCAACAACGATTTGTAATAACGTGTTGTCGAAGCTCTTTGATAAATAAATGTGTTATTTTTGTGCTTCCGTTGGATATGACTTTTATATTGGGCAACAGTTTGAGCAGACAACGGATATTTCGATTGGTTTCTCAAGATTTTTTAATGAAAACTTTTGGCGTTCGGATAATCGAGGTTCGGATAATGGAGGATTCACTGTATAGCTCATTTTTCTGCTATTCATTGTCAATATCCCTTGAAAAATGTTTGACATTTTGTT
>JAAEPP010000862.1 GCA_024232495.1 Flavobacteriaceae bacterium | reverse complement strand
AGTAATGCCAAATAACTGCAAAAAATCTGACCGTGGACGGGTGGACAGTGGACTGGGGTGGACCGTTGACTGGGGTTGACCGTGGACTGGGGTGGACCGTGGACTGGGGTGGACCGTGGACTGGGACGTGGAGAAGGGAACTCAGACTGAAGTAGCCATGAAATCGAAGGGGGTCCAGACAGACGGAGGCGACATCACGACCGTGTCCAAGGTGCCGACCCTGACCTGCCTGTGGGTGCAGGCGCGCAACAACATCGGGCGGGCCAGGTTCACCAACATCCAGCTGCAGCTGCTCATGCATGTCAAGTTGCAGCCATTTGGCTTCCTGAGCGAACTGCGGCGCGTCATCTGCCCCACCCTGCACCCCTGGCCCCCCGGCAGCGAGCTTGCGGATAAGCGCGGGGTCTACGCCGACCTCGGCGTGGCCGTGCGGCAGGTGCTGCAGAGGATGGTGCAGTACGGCAGGCACAGCTGGCTGCCAAGCTGCAGCAAAGACGGGGGTCAGTGCGCCAGCCTAGTCACGACGGCTCACTGCTCGGGGGACGGCCGGGGGGACGAGCGGCAATACGGCCAGCGCTCCCAGGCGGAGCTGGACACTAGCCATGTGATGTCCTTCGTCACAGGGACCTGCAGCTGAGGCGGAGCACTGGTACATGTTGGGTCGGGGTCTCCTAACTATTTATCATGGGGATTGGGTGTATCCCGAGGAAGCCAATTCGCCCAACAAAAAATCTTTGATGCCAGTTTTCTCTATGATAGAGTGGCTGGGTAAAAAAGTTGGGTAGACAAAAAATTGGCGGATTTAGCAGGGCTACAAGTGTGCAGTGCAGTGTGCACTGCACACTGTGCAGTGCAGTGTGCAGTACACAGAGGTCCTGGGCCTGCAGCCAGCTCACAGTCCCATGGGAATAACCGGCCACTGAGGCGCCAGTGTGAGGCTGCCGGCGGGAGGAAAAGACAGCTTTCACCGGCTGTAAAGTGATCTGATGGCTTTCAGAGTGATCTGACCAAAAAGTGAAGTCAAGAAGGAATGTGGCATCTGGTTACAATGTCATATTGAACCATGTTGCAGAAACCTCGGACACCCTCGGAAAGCAGTTTTGGCCCAAATGGTGTTTCTCAAAACTTTGGAGGCTCCGTTTTGGTTCCAAACGCCCTCATGGACAAAATTCTTTTCATGAAATTGCTAGCACACGACCTGGTCCACACACGACCTGGTCCACCAATCTGTAAAATGTCTTTGTTGGGCCCCAGGAGCTCCGCCGCAAAAATCACACTTCTTTTCCTGCATCTCAGTGCGGACCAAATGAACACCTGCCGCGATCCGACCGCACTGCAGATTAAAGGCAGGAGGACTGCTGTGACAATCAGGGCGAAATGCAATATAACAGCTAGTTACCTCTCTTTAACAGTCATGTGGAAGAAGTTAAACATCTTCTCATACGCATTCCGGTTGTTGTTCCTGGTTTGATGTTCCTGAAATGCCAATCTCAACAACTTTATTATGAGTGGGACCATGAAACTTAAGAGGGCAAAAGCCTCTTTCAATACAAATTCAAACTAGCTGAAATTCTATTGTGCTCAACCCTAATTGAAATTGAATTATAATTGAAATTGAAACCAAAGTTGATGCTTAATTGAAATTTAATTTTAATTGAAATTGAAATAAATTTTAATTGAAACTGAAACTGAAATTGAAACTGAAATTTAAATGACATTGAAATTTAAACTGACATTGAAATAGTTGACATTGTTGACATTGTTGACATTGACATTGTTGACATTGTTGACATTGTTGACATTGTTGACATTGTTGACATTGTTGACATTGACATTGTTGACATTGTTGACATTGTTGACATTGTTAATTTTTGTCAAAATTGGGCGTTTTTGT
>JAAEPP010000861.1 GCA_024232495.1 Flavobacteriaceae bacterium | reverse complement strand
TAAGTTAAGGTTACCAAAGTTTGCAAAAAGCAGGGGATAAGGTTGTTATTTTAGATTTTGAGCATTTTTGTGGTTTCCAGGAATTTAAGAGCCCAAAACGTGGTTACTTTAGAAATTTCAGGTTCTTACTATTTGATGAAAGTTATTTTGTATATTAACCTGTTTGAAAAAGATAATAAAGTGTGTGCCAAGGTGAAATATGTTTCTTAGAACCAAGAAGAGCATATTGAGTGGTTACCAAGATTGGCAAATTTAGTGTTATGTTTGATAACTTTTAGATTTGCTACCGTGATAAAAACATGTTATTTTGAATAAGTTCTGGGTGTACACTGAGTTTAAAAGATTCCAAAAGATGCTGTGAAATTGAGCTGGCAAATGTGGTAGCACGAAAAATGTATGAACTGTGAGTCATTTTAGTGGTTACTTTATTTTTGAATATCATTTAATACATGAAAAATTATTGGTGGGGAATACGAACGTACATTGAAGGTCATTTCAGTGAGCTGATGAATACATCTTAAAAGGGAAGACTCTACATTCCAGCATCAAAGACAGTATTCTTTTTTAAAGAGTCTGTTTT
>JAAEPP010000860.1 GCA_024232495.1 Flavobacteriaceae bacterium | reverse complement strand
CGCTCATTGACGAAAAGAATAAGGCAAAACGTAAACACCTGCAACTCAATACGAGACGAAATAAAGCTAAGCTAACTGAAGCCAAAAGAAACCTGCAAAGATATACACGAGAGCTTAAGTCACAATGGTGGGAAAGCAAAGCAGAAGCAATACAGCAAGCTGCCGAGAAAAACGACATGAAGGCGTTTTATTCTGGAGTAAAAGAGGTCTATGGGCCACAAATGACGAGTACTCACTCTTGGCACTCGTGGTGCTCGTCGGTTGTTTTTTGAAGCATCGCTGCAACTCTAACGAATTTCACTAAATGTGTACACTTCAATTATGGAAAACGATATAGATAAAGTTGTAGAGGTTACAGAAGGACTTAGAGCAAGTAATAAAGGAAGATATCTTGAAAACATCGCTAAAGCATGCCAAACAAAGCATGGCTGGACGGAGGACTCGACGAAGGCCATATTGGATGAGGCCATCGAAAAGCAACGAATACAAACTACGCTGATACACAATAAATTATCATATCGTAAATTTGAACAGAGGAAAATATGTATTGAGGATGACTGCGAAAATATTTCAACTCAAACAGACTCTATACCTTCAAATGATTTTGTCACCAAGAATCAGTTCGACCAAGTTCAAAATGATTTTATCGAATTCAAGCGTTACACTCACGGGGAAATTTTGTCAATGAAAGCTGAAGCTGCAAATAGAAGCCCTGGCCCAAAGGTGGTAAATACACAAGTTGATAAAGACCGTGAAGCCCTATTTAGATGTCTCCAAGAACGAATAATATCATTGGAGAGACAACTGCAAGATAAACAGTTTATCATTGAAAAATTATTAGGAGACCATCATAGGCCTGAAAATTCACGATGCAGTCAACAAACCCCCTTTGGGACTGATAAGAAAGCTATGCAAGCAAACAGAGAACAATCAGATATTCAATTAGTAGATTTAACAACAACAAAAGAAGCAAAGAAGACTACTCAAGCCGAACAATCGGGAGAAGAGGTTTTGAAACAAAGACTTGAAAAAACAACAACGAAATGCAAGAAGGCTGAAAATAAACATGCCGATGAGCAGAATAATAAAGATAGGCAAAAAGAAGCCGCAACGAAGAGTCGGAAGAGAATAACAATCGTTGGAGACTCGATGTTAAACGGGATCGTTGAAGAAGGTATGCAAAAAGACCACAACGTACAAGTAAAACGCCACCCTGGTGCAACATCAAGAGATATCGTTGATTACGTTAAGCCTGTAATCCGGAAAAAGCCTGACTGTATAATAATCCACACAGGAACAAACGACCTTACTTGTCAAGAGAAATCGAACACAATCAAAAATCTCAAGCAGATAGTAGAGGAAATAAGGCAAGAATCGCCAAATACGACCATCGTTCTCTCAGCAGTTGTCACGAGAAAAGACAAGCAGGCCTTGGATAAAAAGGTAGATGTAATGGCGCTGAATGGTGAGATGAAAGGATTCGCAAAGACAATGAAGATTCCAGTAATTGATAACTCCAATATAGATCCCTCGTGTCTGAGCCGTAAAAAGTTGCATCTCAATGAAAAGGGTAGTGCCTATCTGGCAAGAAACTTTTTAAATTTCATTAAAACTTTTTGAACTGTGGCTCCTGCAATGATGACGCCAAACAGCCCCATAGAAAATAATAACTCAGAATACATTAGGGAAAGAAACAACCTTGAAATTATCAACGAAGTCGTAGAAAACGACACCCTCTTGGGTCAAAATGATAATTTCGATAACTACGATAATTTCGAAAATTCTGTTAACTCGGATAATTATGATAATTCTGAAAATGATAATTATCATAATTTAAGTACAACAACCGTGACTGCAAACGAGGCTGACTGTTTTAGTGAACTAAAACTCCTCCGCCTTAAATACCCCAAAAACATCATAATTAGTTATATCAACATTAACTCCATAAGAAATAAATTTACTGGTTTTTCAGAGATGATAGGTGAAAACATCGATATCTTGGTAATATCCGAGACAAAGATCGATGCATCATTTCCGACAAGTCAGTTTTTGATAAATGGCTTCAAAAGTCCCTATAGACTTGATGTTTCTGGGAATAGCGGTGGAATTCTAGTTTATGTTAGAGATAGCCTCCTTTCGAAATACGTTACACCAATTGGGACTCAACCTGATATCCAGGTTGTACCAATCGAGATTAACACTAGAAAACAAAAATGGTTGATATTACCAATCTATAGGCCTCCACAGCAGAATTCACAATATTTTGTTGAGGAAATATCAAAATTGATAGATAAATATTCAAGATATGATAATTTAATGGTCCTAGGGGACTTCAATCTAGTACCGGGTGACCCAGCCTTGTCACCAATAATACAAGATCATGCTCTATATAACATGATCAAGCATCCAACGTGTTTTAAGTCCTCTAAGGGCCGATGTATTGACTTAATCTTTACAAATCGCAAGCACTCCTTTATGCACTCAACGTCATTTGAGACTGGATTTAGCGATCATCATCATATGATTTACACCATTCTGAAGACCAAATTTAGTAAACTCCCTCCGAAAAAAGTAATCTATCGTGACTATAAAAATTGGTCTCAGTTGCGTTTTGATAATGAGCTAAGGCAAAATCTTAGATCTGCTCATCCATCTGCATACAGCAACTTTGAGCAAGTCTTTTTAAAAACGCTTGATTCACATGCTCCTACTAAAACGAAGATAGTAAGGGCAAATGACAAACCGCACATGAATAAAGAATTACGGAGGGCTATGACAAAAAGATCGACTTTAAAAAAAGTTGCTAACAATAGCAAGCGCGAGGAAGATATGCGAAAATATAAAGATCAAAGAAATCTTGTTGTAAAACTGAATATTCAGGCTAAAAAACAACATTTTAAGTCATTACAATTGAAGACCATTGATAATGATAGGAAATTTTGGAAAACTGTGAAACCCTTGTTTTCTAATAAGAATCCAATGAGTGACAAGATCACTTTAATAGAAGATGGTAGAATCCTCTCAAATGATATTGAAGTGGCTGAGTGCTTCAATGAATATTTTTCTACTATTACTGACAGTCTTGATATTGGACCCCTTTTTAAAGAGGTCCAAGAGCAACTGACTGTAGAACAAATGGTTCTGAGAGCAATTACCAAGTATGAAAATCACTCATCCATAAAGGTGATTAAACAACATGTACCACCAAATGGCCAATCCTTCAAATTCTCTCATGTAACCCCAAATCAGGTTTTAAAGCAAATTGATTTACTGAATAAGAATAAATCAAATAGCGGAAAAATCCCAACGGGCATGGTAAAGGAAACAGGTACAATTATATGTCCCTACCTAACGGACTGCATAAACACTGCTATTAATGATTTCCAGTTTCCAAATGAACTAAAAGAAGCTGATGTAACTCCTTTGTTTAAGAAGGGTGATCCAAATTATAAGGGAAATTTTAGACCGATAAGTGTTTTACCCGCATGTTCCAAAATCTTTGAAAGAATTCTAAAAGACCAAATATGCCCATACATTAATGATAAGCTCTCAGAAATCTTATGTGGTTTTAGAGAGGGGTTTAGTACGCAACATGCTTTGATAAGACTGATAGAAAAATGGAGGAAATGTCTTGACGAATCGGGCCTGGTGGGGACAATTTTAATGGACCTATCTAAAGCCTACGACTGTCTGCCACATGACCTCCTTATTGCAAAACTTGAAGCCTATGGTTTTGATTTCAACAGTCTTTGCCTAATGTACAGCTATTTGGATTGCCGCCATCAAAGGGTCAAGATTGGTTCACAGCGAAGTGCTGCTGCAAAAATAAAAATTGGGGTCCCACAAGGATCTGTCCTAGGTCCATTGCTTTTTAACATATTTATAAATGACCTTTGTCTGATGAGATTAGACTGCGAAATCTGTAACTTTGCAGATGATACAACCATATACTCATGTGGGCTAGATCTTCAAGAGGTAGTAACCAATTTGGAAAATGACCTCCGCAGAATAATCCACTGGTTTACCAACAATGGAATGGTTGCAAACCCTAAAAAATTCCAGCTAATGTTCCTTGGTCTAAAAGGAAATAGAAGACTGAGACTTAACATTCAAGAGAACAAAATATCTACAACAGATCATGTTAAATTGCTAGGGATCGAAATTGACAAGAAATTGAAATTTAACAAACATATTGAAACAGTTTGTTTTAAAGTAAATCAGAAAATTAATGCCTTCTCTAGACTAAATCATTACATTTCTAGAGAGCAGGCATTCACAATTTGCAAAGCAGTTATCCTATCGAACTTCAATTATTGTCCTTTGATTTGGCTATTCTGTAGTAAAAGTGCAAATAGCGAGATTAACCGCACACATAAACGTGCGCTCAGAATCCTCCACAAAGACTACGAAAGCTCGTTCGAAACATTGCTTGCCCAAAGTAACAGCTTTAATATACATGCACAAAACTTGCAGAGACTAATGATAGAAATATACAAGTCTCTGAATCATCTAAATCCATCGCTAGTGTGGGAATTTTACGAGACCAAGCATGTAACTTATAATCTAAGAATAAAGAATCTATGCAAATTACCACAAACAAAAACACAAGGATTTGGGCAAGAATCGTTGTCCTTTAGAGGGAGTTTCCTTTGGAACACGCTCGAAGACATTATGAAAAATGAAAAAACAGTAACAGCTTTCAAAAGGAGGATAAAAGAATGGGCCGGCGAAAAATGCACTTGTAAAATATGCCGCTAATCATAGTTTAACCAAGTAATTATTTATTTGTAGTTTAATTTTTTCTGTAAATAGTTGGTTTGAATTAGTATAAATTTTTACTATTGTTAGTACCAACTTTAAATATTATCGAAAATGAAAAAAAAAGGTGGATGACGATCTTCCAAACGTTTCTGCAGCGGTGAGTCGATGTACGTAGCTTTAGTTTGTCTATTAGTATCCTGCTCGCAGCGCCATGTAAAGT
>JAAEPP010000859.1 GCA_024232495.1 Flavobacteriaceae bacterium | reverse complement strand
TGTTCAATCTCTGGGGCCACCTCATATTTTTCATATTTCATATATTGAAATTCAAACTTTTAATTACAATCTACAGTGATGAAATTTAAAAGATAAGATAAGTTTAGGACACTTGAAAAGAACTCAGAGGAGCTATCGAGCCAAGTGCCCTTTTACTCAGATTAATAACAATTTACAATATATGTGAAACGAATTACACACTTTCCATATAAAAGAAACCTTACACAGGCTCAACTAGTAATCAGCAGCTAAATCAATCTAAAAAATCGTAAGAAATATCATAGAAATTAAAAAAATAATCTCACAGATTAATAGAGCCTCAGTGGTTTCTTTTAAAAGAAAACGTGTATAACAAGAACAGAACAAGAATAACTAAAAAATTCAAAGTAAAATGATTGAAGAATTGTTTTAAGTTAAGCAATATTAATTACTCAAATTATTCAATATTTGAAGTTCAACAATAAGATCGAAATAAAAACTTAAGATAAAGAAATTAAAAAAATTAAATAAGAGCATAGTCAATAGCAAAACAGTGTTTATTTATTGACTATGATAAAGAGACCAAAATACGAATGTTCAATAAGGTAATATTGGAAATGGACCAGCTTTTACGACTAAGAATATCAACTAATCAAGCACTGTTTTTTAGAAGCCATGCTTTATAATGTTTTGAAAAAGTGTGTTTATTTTTGAATTGCCTTATGTCAAAAGGTATACTGTTCCAGATTTTAATTCCACTGTTTATAATACTTTGATGTTTGATGTTAGTTCTTGTTGCAGGCTGAACAAATAAGTCTTAAGTGGCCTGTCTCCTTAAAATATCATGTCTATTTTTGTTAGTAGAAAGAGGCTACAAAAGTTATCATCTAGATTTTTATTTTTAATGTCATGCATAAATTTCGCACATTC
>JAAEPP010000858.1 GCA_024232495.1 Flavobacteriaceae bacterium | reverse complement strand
TTTATTGTTCATTTGACTTTGAGTGTTTGTTTGTGTTGTATCTGCAATTTTGGCAGGAATATGTTCTTGGAAGTGGGTTTTTGGTTTAGCTCTTGGAGGTCGTTTAGTTGAACTCTTTTTGCGGGGCTAAGTTTTCACTAAATTTCATGGAAAATTATAAGAAACCCTCGTTGTAATAAGTTCTAGGCTTTTCCCATGGACAGAACTGTTATAATACGTACGTTTACAACGTTTTAGAGCTAACGGAATCGGTTTGTTCCATGCGAACGGCGTTCTTTATAAGAAATTAAGGTGAACTCTTTTTGCGGGGCTATATTTTCACTAAGTTTCATGGGGAACTATAAAAAATTCTCGGTGTAATAAGTTCTAGGCTGTTCCCATGGACAGAACTGTTGTAATACGTATGTTTACAACGTTTTATATCAAACAGAATCCTTTCATTTCATGCAAATAGCGTAGTTTATAAGAAATTAAGGTGAACTCTTATTGCAGGGCTACGTTTTCAGTAAGTT
>JAAEPP010000857.1 GCA_024232495.1 Flavobacteriaceae bacterium | reverse complement strand
GGCAAGCTTTGATCCTGAGAGCTTTGGGCCTGAAACATTTCCATCTGAAACAGTGAACAACAATATAATGGCTGAGAAGATATAACAAGATCAGATTTTGTATAAAAACACGATAAGATTAGTGCATAGCACTCTAAGATTTTGTATGAAAAAACAGTAAAGTACATGCGTTGCATATTGTCATCAGGTTTTGTCACTACCAGCACAAATTTGAGTCACTTAAAAAGACCAAGCACAACCAGAAGAAAAAAGAAACATGCTGATAAACTAGCGTATTTACAATAAACCTTTTGGTAAATGCAATCTTTCAAACCTCATAAATAAACTAAGGTATTTACCATAAACCTCTGGATAAATGCTATCTTCTCAACCTCATAAAATAAACTTAGGTATTTACCAAAACCTCTGGATAAATGCTATCTTCCCAACCTCATGAAATAAACTGGTATTTACCATAAAACCTTGGATAAATTCCATCTTCCTAAACTCATAAAATAAACTTGGGTATTT
>JAAEPP010000856.1 GCA_024232495.1 Flavobacteriaceae bacterium | reverse complement strand
GGAGACTTCTCTCTTTTGTAATCTGAAAACGTGATTTATCCAACGTACAGTATGTGCAATGAAAGCTCTGTAGAATGTATATCTTTTGAGGTTTATATCAAATTTGATTCTTTTATATTCTGTTTTTTGTATTTTTTTGTTGTATCTGTTTGCACCACAAATTAGATTCCAAAATTCAGTTTTATAATTGTTTATGTTTCTGCAAATCATGATTAAGAATTGACTGAAGAGTTGTTGGTGGATTGTACCGTATTGGGATCCGATTTCAGCAAATTCTTCAGTTGCCTTGCTCCAATATTTTAATCTGAAATTATAGAGGTGTGTGCATTCTGTTATTAAATGGTATTCAATTGGTTTATTTGTTTGTCGATAGCAAATTTTGCAATAGGAACCTTTTTTGTTAAAGTTATAGAATAATTCTCTGTATTGCATTATCATTTCATCAGTTACAAAGTCATGGTTTAATTCTTTTTTTTCAGACGTTTGAAACGCTTTGTAATCCGAACGCGTGTAATCAATGGTATTAAAGGGGTGAAGGTTATGGAAAGTTTTTATGACATCTTCGTGTTGTTTTTTAATTATCATAGGTCTTAAATGTTGGGGTTTTTCGAAGTGATCGAAGGGGTCAACTGTGATTTCTCCTTGCTCAGTCATTATTTTCATTGGTTTACAATAATTGTTTTTCACATCGGAGAATTGTTTGTACCGTGTGTAATTGTTTATGTTTGGTAGGTTATACCATTTATGCATTAGGGATTTGTTTGGTTTGTTTTTGAGTTTAAAATAAAAACTCATTTTTAAAACTGTCCATCGTTCTTGGGGAACGGAATTCCTGCAAAAATAGAGAATTGCTTTGGGTCGTAATTTATTTTCTTTT
>JAAEPP010000855.1 GCA_024232495.1 Flavobacteriaceae bacterium | reverse complement strand
TCCTGTTCCAATATTCCCCGTTCCCGATTATATAACTAGCTTTATTATAAACCCCTTTCTAATAAATGTAAATTATATGCAAATTTAATTTGAGTTATCCCGGATCATCTGCAAGGTTGTTGTTGCTGCCTGGGTTTTTCCCTGGGACTCTGGTTCAAAGCTCAGTTATTTCCCTGTGTTTATCCTGACTACCTTATATGGAAGGTGTTAATTTGTTCCATGTGATGCAGCATTGATTCTATGGCATGCTGTTTTGATCAGCAATTGAGTTCTTCACTGACCAAGCATACAACCAAGTCTCGCTGTTCTTTCGAATCCCACCTACCCACTCCTTCTAAGGGGGTTTTTCTAGTGCAATGGGGTTTATTTATTTCAATTTATTGTTTAATATGATATTTGCATTTGCACTATTTTCTGCCTTCCTTTTCCAAGGCCTACCATCTGGCTCCTGTTTAGATGGAAGGGGTGCATCGGCTCAATGTTATTTGCCGACGGGGGGCTGGAATTATGTTCCCTGTTACGTCACCGACTTAGAGAATG
>JAAEPP010000854.1 GCA_024232495.1 Flavobacteriaceae bacterium | reverse complement strand
GACAAACAAATTTAACTTTATCAAGAGTTATGGAAGAATATGTATACAAAGAACTTTGCAAACTAAATTCACAAAAAAGTACAGGCATAGATGAAATATCGCCCATTTTCTTAAAAGATGGTGCGAGCGAATTGAAAGGAGTATTAACTTATATTATCAATTTGTCAATTGACACCAAAACTGTACCAGATGAAATGAAATTTGCAAAAGTGAAACCCCTTTTTAAAAAGGGTAGTAGATTAGATGCAAGTAACTATAGGCCAGTAAGTATATTACCAATAGTCTCCAAAATACTAGAAAGGGCTGTATACAAACAAGTAGTGGATTACCTAGATAGAAATAATCTTTTATATGAAAATCAATCTGGATTTAGGAAAGCTTACTCAACAGATACTTGTTTAATTAATCTTACAGATCAAATAAAATTGGATATGTCGAAAGGATTGTATGTAGGAATGGTATTAATAGATTTACAAAAAGCATTTGATACGGTTGATCATGAAATTCTTTGCAAAAAATTAAAATCAATGGGCATTAACTCTACAGAATGGTTTCAATCATATTTAGGGGGGAGGAACCAAGTTGTTGAAGCTAATGACACTTTGTCAGAGGCTGGAATTGTAAATTGTGGAGTTCCACAAGGAAGTATTTTAGGACCATTATTATTTCTCTGTTATATAAACGATATGCCAATTAGTTTGAAATGTAAATTACTTTTATATGCAGATGATAGCGCATTACTTATATCAGGAAAAGAACCCAACAAAATTGCAGAAGAATTATCTAAGGAACTTAGTTCATGTAGGAATTGGTTAATTGACAATAAACTATCTCTTCATCTGGGAAAGACAGAAGCAATCTTATTTGGTACTAGATATAAATTAAATAATGTAAATTCTTTTGAAGTCATTTGCAATAATGAAGTTATTCAAAATGTCAAAAATGTTAAATACTTAGGTCTTCAACTTGATGAAGAGTTATCAGGGGAAAGTATTGTTAAAGAAATCACTAAGAAAGTTAATTCTAGGCTAAGGTTTCTATATAGGTATAAGGACTATTTGACAACAGACTCTAGAAAAACCCTATGTACTGCTTTAATACAATGTCACTTTGATTATTCTTGCTCTTCCTGGTTTCCGGGTATTAATAAAGGACTCAGTGATAAACTGCAAGTGTTGCAAAATAGAATGATTAGGTTTATTCTGAAGTTGAATAGTAGACATCACATTGGTTATAAGGAGTTAAAAGAGTCTGTTTTCTGAGAGTATCTGAAAGAGTAAAGCAGCTTAAACTAGGTCATATATTTAAAATAAGAAATAAAACTTGCCCAAACTATATGAATACAAATTTCAAACTGTTGAATGAAAATGTAAATAGAAGTAGTACTAGATCATATCAGTACAATTTCTTTCTTCCTAGTACTGGTAGCCAAGGAACCAAAACCTTTTTTTTACACAGGCATTAATGATTGGAATTCTCTACCTAACAATATTAAAGAAATTAAAAATGAGGATCTATTTAAGAAGAAAGTCAAAGAACACCTTATGATGGAAGCCAAAAATGAAGAATTGAAATTGTTTACCAAATATTTTGTACACTAAATTTTTATGTTTATTTAGTTTTAAGGGTCATTCATAATGATGGATTACGAAGAGATCG
>JAAEPP010000853.1 GCA_024232495.1 Flavobacteriaceae bacterium | reverse complement strand
TGGTGTTTCAAAAGCTATAGCGGATACCATAAATAAAAAATATAATACAAACAAAGCTATAAACATATATAATCCTAAAGAAGAGTTTAATGTAAGTAAGGAAGAAGTAATTAATAAAGAAGAATATATTCTTTATTTAGGTAGAATTGAAGAGGCAGTAAAAAATTTAACTTTATTATTAACAGCTTATAAAAATTCGGTATTGCCAGAATACACTATCAAATTAAAAATTTTAGGAGATGGCCCTGATAAAAATTGGTTGATGCTAAAAATTAAGGATTTAGAATTAGTGGACCTAGTGGAGGTACTTCCATTTACCCCTAATGTTTATACTTACCTAAAAAATGCTAGGTTCTTAACTTTAACGAGTAGATACGAAGGTTTTCCCAGAGTACTTATCGAATCTTTATCTACTGGTACACCAGTAATTTCAGTTGACTGTGAAAGTGGTCCAAATGAAATAATAAAACATGAAGATAATGGCTTACTGATAGAAAATTTTGATGTTAGTAAACTATCGAAGGCATATAACCGTTTTGTTTTAGAAGAAGAGTTGTATCTTCACTGTAAACAAAATGCTGAAAAAAGTATCGAACACCTAAAAATTGAAAATATTGCTACGCAATGGACTAATTATTTAAAGAATGAATTACCCTAATTTAGAAGAAATAACACTCACCGATATACCAACAATAACTGATACTCGTGGAAATTTGGCAGTTATTGAAAAGGAGTGCCTATCGTACCCAATAAAGAGAGTTTATTATTTGTTTGATGTACCAAGCGATTCGTATCGAGGGGGACATGCTCATAAAGAACAATTAGAGTTTTTAATTGCATTGAGTGGCAGTTTTAATGTAACGCTGGACAATGGTTCTCAAAAAAAATCTTTTTTATTAAACAAACCAAATAAAGGCTTGTTATTACCAACTGGAATATGGAGAGAACTAGAGGATTTTTCTTCTGGAGCTGTCTGTTTGGTTTTGTCTTCTGGTGAATTTGATGAAGGCGATTATATCAGAAATTATCAGGATTTTAGGAATCTAAAAGGAGCTTAATCGATATCCAACTTGCTCCATTTTATTTTTTAAATTCAATAATAGGCGTAAACAAATTGTGGGTAAGCTTAAAAGTAATCGTTGTTTTGAGTTTAAATTTCTGATATTTAATTTCTCAACATAGTTATTAAAAGAATCGTGGTCATTAGAGATTTTGTGTTGTATGGCAAATGAATAACGATTCAAATCTAAATATTTTTTGAGATAACTATTGTTTTTTGAATCATCTTCATAGTTATCTAAATCCATATAGGTTCTTTTTAGTGTTGGTGTATTTGAAATTCTGTTGGTGCCATCTAAATTATGAGTTGCTGTGATATTATTTGAAAATATTAGTGGTGACTTTAAAGCCGCTCTTATCCAAAGGTCAGTATCTTCACCAGCCCCATGAGTTATCATAAAATCAAAACCATCAAGGGCTGATAAAAAATCTTTTTTCATACAAACAGCAGAAGTCCAAGCTAGGGAATCTACAAGGCAATATTTAAAATAATTATCTATTTTTCCGGACCAATCCTTTCCTTTAGTTAAAATTGGAGAATTCATTGGACTTTTAAAATTAGTATGAAATCTTTTTTCATAGGCAGTTGCATACCAGGTTTCCTCAGGGAATTTTTTAATTAAACGATGAAGTGTCTCTAAATGATTTGGATACCAATAATCATCGGCATCTAAGAAAGCAATATACTCTGCTTTAGATTTTGTAATTCCGTAGTTTCTTGTCTTTGAAACCCCTTCGTTTTGTTTTGTGAAAATTTGGATACGATCGTCTTCAATAGCATTAACTATATTCAAACTATTATCAGTGGAGCCATCGTCGACTAGAATGACCTCATAATCAACATAGGTTTGATTTAAAACACTTTTAATAGTAGTCTCAACATCCTTTTCTTTGTTATAAATTGGTATTATTACAGAAAACCTAGGCATTTAATTTTTGTTTTTTTTCAATTCAATAAAATAGTTGAGCCGATATAAATCAAATAAAAATATGGAGGGATGATTGGATAGAAGATTCGATTCGATAACTTTATAAAATTGATTTAATATTACATTAACCAAACTAATTAATTTCCATTTTTTCAATTTTTGATAGCTCTGTTGTAGGGGGCGTGTATCTTTTTCTATTTGATTATTTTGTTCAAGTATATAAGTAGATTTAACAGCTTGAAGAGATTTGTTTAAAAAAATACTACTTCTTTCAAGACCAAGATGAAAAACAGGGTTGTCAATGTGTTTAACTTTTATTTTGTGTTTTAATAAGTTTCCTGAAAATAAAATATCCAAACCATAAGTATTTGATTTTGAGGTATTGTTTTTGAAGAAAACCTCTTTATCAATTAATAAACTCGAAGAAACAATAGAATAAGGGTTTTTTTGTCGCTCTGCTACACTTTTAGTCTCTTTTTTATGACCATATTTCCATCTCAAAATAAGATCTTTATTTGGTTTATCAGGTCTATAACAAACCCCACCAAAAATAATTTTAGAATCTTGAAACTTTTGCAATTCAAATCTACTGATAAAGTCATCATACTTTGGCAACACATCTGCATCTAAAAACAATAGTAATTCGTAGCTTGATTTAGCAGCTAAAAGATTTCTGCTAGCTGTTCTCCCTATATTTTTTTCATTTTTTTGGAAACTACAAAAATTTAATTTTTTGATACGCTCGTTATCAATGGATATGTCTAAATCTGTAGAACAATCATCCAACACGTTTATTTCAAAAGGGATTTTCGCTTTTGTAGCTTGTCGATGAACACTTTTAACAAGCGCTACAATCGAATAATTATATGTTGGTATTAAAATTGAAAGCATATTTATAGAGGCTAATTTACGATATATAATAAAGTCTTTATATCTTGGAATGAAAAATAACTAACATTATTTAAATAATCTTTTAAGATGCGTACCAACTATTTGAATATTCTTATTTTTTTGTTTTTTGGACTAATCAATAATGTTTATTCACAAAATGAAAGCTGGTTTTATATAAGAGCAACTTCGGATTCTTTCGTGCCCAAATTTGATAGGTTCAATAATTTGTTAACCTATCGGGGCGATAACGAAAATTTAAAAAAAATATTTGCAGCGTATAAAATATCAGAATTCAAAAAATCCTATAAAAATGCCAAAAAATCAAGTCTCAAAAGAACTTTTTTTGTAGTAGTAAATGATGAGCAGTTATTGGAAGATTTATTAATTAATGCTTCAGAAAAATTTGATTTTGGAGAAATTATCATGGAAACTGATAAAAAAATATTCGAACCTAATGATTACGGTCTAACAAGTACGATTGGTACCAATAAAGGTTTAGCGGTTAATTTGGATTATTTTGACTTTGTGGGAGCGCCTCAAGCTTGGTACTATACAACTGGATCTAAAGATATGATTATTGGTTTGTCTGATGGGCAGGTGGAAATAACCGATAAAGATTTTTTAGCTAAGACTACTGTTATAAAAAAATCATCCAAAGCTAAAGGGCATGGTTCAGGGGTTGCTTCCATTGCTGCTGGTCAAGGGAATAATGCTTATGGCACTACTGGTATTTGTTATGATTGTAGTATTTACACAACCCATTATTACGATGCTAAAACTTTAAAACAACTCCTAGAATTATCAGCGATGGGAGTGAAAGTAATTAATTGTAGCTGGGCCTTAACCTCATACTATCAGACAGCGCAGGATGTAATTAATGAAATGTTTGAGAATGGAACCATTTTAGTAGCTGCTGCTGGTAATCAAGATTGGTCAAAAAGTAAAGGAGAAGTATTCTATTTCCCTTCCTCTTATGATAATGTAATTTCGGTCTCTTCTGTGATGCATCGGTACGATTCAGTTGAAGAGAATATCTTGATGAGTGAAGAAGGGAATCCTTATGCTGCAAATATTAAAAATTACGTAGGTAGAACTGTAGGTTTTAAGGATAACGACACTTTGAAAAAACATCATATATGGCCTGTTTCTATTACCACATTGAATAAAAAGGTTGATATTTTAGCTCCTTCAGTAGATCTATTTAGATATTCTTCATTTGCTTTAAATCAGGAAGAGTTATACACCTTAGAAGCAACCTCATCTACTGCACCTTTTGTTACTGGAACTATTGGTTTAATGCTTTCATTAAATCCTTGTTTACCGGTTCAAGAAATAGAGACAATTCTAAAATTAACCTCAACTAATATTGATTATATAGAAGCAAATAAACCCTACAAAAATAATTATGGGTCTGGATCTTTGCATACTGGGAGAGCTGTAAAAATGGTTTATGATTTGTATACAGATACGGAGATCACTCGTATTTCAAATCAAAATTTTAATAGGTGGAATCTAACGTTAACAGCTTTATCAAAAAACGTTCTTATTGAGAATCAAGTTTTTTCAGATAGTGTAATTTTTAATTTAGAAGCTAAAAATAGGATTGTAATAGGAAAAAATACAGTTTTAAAGCCAAATAAAAATGGATTTATACATTTAAGGGTTAATCCAAATCTTGAAAAAAAATGTGATTTAGTTTTAAGGGAAGGTTTTCCAAATAATAAATATTACCATCCAGAAAAAAAATAACTATACTGTTTTTTGAACCACTTCAAAGATTTGTTTATTGTCACATTTGAGCGTTTTTGAAGGATACTTTAGTAATAAAGCATAGTCGTGTGTTGCCATGAGTATCGTATTTCCTTGCT
>JAAEPP010000852.1 GCA_024232495.1 Flavobacteriaceae bacterium | reverse complement strand
TTTTTAAAAGCAAGTGTAAAGGGCTAGGTTAAAACTAGTAAAAATTATCTTTTTTTTTAACCTACTATTATTTTACTTATCTGAAGTAAATTTATAACATCGAATGTGTTTCGATGACTTTTCATTTTTAATTTTAGTGCCAAAACAAATAATGTGTTATTTGCTGCTGCTAAAATTATTAACTCTATTTAACATAGATCTTAAAATCTAAAACTGAAATTTGGCAATGATAAAAGGTTAAGGAGCTATTAATAAAATACTTTTAACTATTTTTACCTATGCGAGATGAATTAAAAGTAACCATCCTTCAGTCCGATTTGTTTTGGGAAAATCCAGATGCAAATCGACGAATGTTCTCTGAAAAAATCAATAATATCATTGAACATACAGATCTAATTGTCTTGCCAGAAATGTTTACTACCGGTTTTACAATGAATGCTTCATTATTAGCAGAATCTGAAATTGGTCAAACACTTGATTGGATGAAAATTCAAGCTAACAAAAAAAACAGTGCACTAGTTGGTAGTTTTATAGTTTCTGAAAAAAATAATTTTTATAATAGATTATTTTTTGTTAAACCTAATGGAGATTATTACACTTACGATAAACGGCATACTTTTACTCTAGCTGATGAACATCTAACCTATACCTCTGGTAAGGAGCTTTTAACAATAAATTTTTTGGGATGGAAAATATGCCCCTTCATATGTTATGATTTAAGATTTCCTGTTTGGGCTCGAAATACTTGCGATTATGACCTCCTTATTTATACTGCTAATTGGCCGCAAAAGAGAATTCGTGCATGGGATACCTTATTAAGAGCAAGAGCTATTGAAAATATGGCTTATTGTGTAGGTGTAAATCGAACAGGAAAGGATGATAATTTAAATCAATATAACGGACACTCAGCAATTTACGATGTTTTAGGAAAGCAACTTACTACTACTAAAAATGAAGGTAATTTTTCTGAGACCATAATTCTAAAAAAGACACATATAGTATCGGAAAGAGCACATTTTCAGTTTTTATCCGATAGAGATCATTTTACTCTAAATTAAAAGTTTCTATCAAACTCCAATTAGCTCGGATTTCTAACTTTGTGGGGTAATAAATAATATTTTCGGGCTGTTTCTTTTTTAGATAATTTCCTGAATCCCACCTTTTGTTCTCATTTTCATCATAAATAAGTCTAACATAATATTCTCCTGGAATAATATAATCAAACACTATATCTTTATTTGTTTCAATAAATTGTTCTCGAACTAATTTAAATTTTGAATTTACTAATTGCACTATTACAGGTAGCTGTTTAGGCTTATTTAAAATTACTGTTAAAGAACCATAATCTGATAGTTCATTGGTTCTTACAGAAGTAAAAATAGTATCGTTTATATTCTCAAAAAAATCAACAAAAGCACCAGGTAATAATTGAATTTTATAGGACTGTGATTCGTCAACTTCAAAATTTAATAAAGTTGTATTGTGTTTAAAATCAATCTCGCCATTAAAAGGAACGGCTATAGAATCTTTATTTATGATACTTACTTTTTCAATGTCAAAATAAGTTAATGGGGTTTTAGAAGAAAATTTTAAAGTATCTAACGGAGAAAGTATTCCTGAATTAATAGCTTTTATATCTAGAGAGTCACTGTAAAGATCTCTCATTCTGACTACAAGAGTATCTTTAAAACTACCATTCGTTGCTGAAAAAATTAAGGAATCATTTTCGACGGAAGGTTTAAACCAATAGTGTAAACTGTCAGATTTAATATCTTTATAAATAATACTTTTAAAATCCTTAGGGACATTTGATAGTAAATCAATCTTTAAATCTTTTGCTTCGCCCGTATAACCAAAAAGTATATGGTTTTTGCCATCATGTTTTGGTTTTTCAATTTTATATGGAAGTTCTTGTTTGAAAATTTTAAGGGAATAACTACTATCCGTTGGAACGCTAACAAAATCTTTTAAAAAACCAATTTTATCGTAATTGGGTTGAAATAAATAATCGTTAGCCATATCCTTGAGCGCCACTAACAAATAATCTCCTTCTTTCAAATTTGTTAATTCAAAATCTTGAGCGGGGCTTTTAATAGTTGTTATGTAATTTGGTTTTTTATTAAAAATAATGGAGTCATTAAATAACTCATTTATTTCATAAAGCATGACGGTCGTTGTTTCTTCAGCATTTAATAACAAGGCATCTTGAACGGCTCCTTTTAACTTTAAACTGTCTATGTAATTTCCGGTTGACACTACGTATTTGAAATACTCTAAGGTGTTCTCTTCATTATTATCTACAATACTTTTTCCGAAATTAAATGAATACGTTGTATTTTTCTTAAGTGTATCTTTCACTTTAATTTTTATAAACTTTCCAGTAGTTAAAGGTGTGATTTCTGCTTGATATTTTAAAGGTGGAGAAACAACCAGTTCTTTATTAATTTCTTTTAGTTTAACGTATTCATCAAAATAAATTTTAATCTCTCTTTCATTAAAGTTTGTGTGGTAGTTTTCAGGATTAATTTTAATAATTACAGGAGGAATTGAATCCCTAGTTCCACCAGATGGATTTCCTCTTTTCGCACAATAAGTAAAAGTTTGAGATATAATAAATAAGGTTGCAAAGTAAATTACGCGCTGCATCATAATCACAAAAATAAAGAAAATATTCAAGCGATTGCAATGGTAGCTAGACTAAGTTTTACTTGTTTACTTTTAAATAACTGATGAGCGCATTTTTCGATAGTTGCACCTGTTGTAATAATATCGTCTACAAGTAAAACATGTTGATGGTCTAATAATTTTGGTTCGACTATCCTAAAAACTCCCGCTGTATGAAATCGATTAAATCGCTTCTTAAATACCTGAGAATTTGTTTTAATATCTTTAACTAATATTTTATCTAAATAAGGAACTTTAAGTGCTTTTGCAATTTCGATTCCAAAACCCTCTACTTGATTGTATCCTCTTTTTTTTAGTCGTTTATTGTCTAATGGAACAGGAATCACAAGATCAATATCTTTATAACTAAGTTTTTCTTTAAGTTCATCTCCCAGCCATTTACCAAAAAAAGAACTTAAGTCCTTTTTTCCACGATATTTCATATTGTGTAATAGTTCCTGGGAAATACCTTTTTTTTCAAATTTTAATAAAACAGAAGCATTTTCAATGACTATTTTTCCAAAAAATAATTGTTTTATTAACTGCTCACCAAAGTTCATGTTGTTGATAACGCTTAGCAAATGCCTGCATGTTGTACAGATAAGTATTTCTTCTTCTAAAAGTAATGATTTACATGCATTGCAAACTTTAGGAAATAAAAGATTTATCATAAATATATATTTTTTTTGTTTTTAGACGTTATATATATTGTATACAGTAGATTTGCTTATTAGTAACAAAAACAAAATAATCATGAGTATAGGGGAGAACAACAATAAATTAAGGGGAATAGCTGGTGTGTTAACACTAATTTTAATTGTATTAACTGTTTATACAGTAAAATTGTATAACGATAATAAAGATACAATAACAATTTTAGAAAACGAAAAACTTAATATTCAGTCAGACTTAGAGGAATTAATCGCCGATTATAATCAAGAAATTCAAGAAAGTGAAATTAAGGATAAAGACTTGATTGAAGCTAGAAAGCGAATTGAAGTTTTATTAATTTCAGTAAAAGATGCAGAAGCAAATGTTAAATTGATTAAACGCTACAGAAATGAGATCGGAAAATTGAAAGACGAAAGAGCTTTATTGTTTAAAAGAGCAGATAGTTTAATAGCGGTTAATAAGCTTATAATGGCAGAGAGAGATAATGCTTTTTATGAACTTAACGAAACCGCAAAGGTTGCTGATTCAATTGCTCAAAAAAACATTGTACTAGCAGATAAAATTAGATCTGGATCTGTTGTTCAAGCTATCAATTTAAATGGATCAGGTGTAATTACAAAAAATAATGGAAAAATTATTGACACACAAAGATCAAGAAGAGCAGACAAAATAAGAATATGTTTTGAGCTAGCTCCCAATAAAATTGCTGAAAAAGGAAATAAGTTACTTTACATACAAGTGATTAATCCTAAAAATAATTTATTAGGTGAACGAAAAGAGTTGGATTTTGAAAACGGAACACTAAGTTATAGTATGTCAACTAAAGTTTTTTATGAAAAAGAGGAGTTAGATGTGTGTGTTATGGTAAAGAGTAAGAAGGAAGATTTATTGAAAGGACTCTATACGATTAACGTATTTGATGCTTCAACATTAATCGCAACTTCACAAATGACTTTAAAATAATTTTAAAATAAATAATTGCCGCCGTTACGAGCTATTCGTAACGGTTTTTTTATTTTTGCGCTATGGCAAATGAAGATTTATTTAAAAAAGTAATATCACACGCAAAAGAATATGGGTATATATTTGCGTCAAGTGAAATATACGACGGACTGAGCGCTGTCTATGATTATGCTCAAAATGGAGTAGAGTTAAAGAAGAATATACGAGAGTATTGGTGGCGTAGTATGGTGTTTATGCATCAAAATATCGTTGGTATTGATGCGGCAATATTAATGCACCCAACTACTTGGAAGGCTTCCGGACATATTGATGCGTTTAATGATCCTTTAATAGATAATAAAGATTCTAAAAAAAGATATCGTGCAGATGTTTTAATTGAAGATTATTGCGAAAAATTAAACACAAAAGCCCAAAAAGAAATAGCCAAAGCAAAAAAGCGTTTTGGAGATAGTTTTAATGAAGAGGAGTTTGTAACTACCAACCCTAGAGTGTTAAAATATAGAGCTCAGCAAAAAAATATTTTAACACGGATGGCTCAATCACTTGACAACGAAGATTTAGCTGATGTTAAGCTTTTGATAGAAGAGTTAGGTATCGCTGATCCTTTATCAGGATCAAAAAATTGGACTGATGTTAAGCAATTTAATTTAATGTTTGGAACCAAGTTAGGAGCATCTGCTGAAAGTGCAACTGATTTATTTCTTCGACCAGAAACTGCCCAAGGAATATTTGTGAATTTTCTAAATGTTCAAAAAACAGGTAGAATGAAAATTCCTTTCGGAATTGCTCAAACAGGTAAAGCTTTTAGAAACGAAATTGTAGCCAGACAATTTATATTTAGAATGCGAGAATTTGAACAAATGGAAATGCAGTTTTTTGTGAAACCTGGTGAAGAAATGAAATGGTATGAGTATTGGAAAAAAACAAGATTAAAATGGCATCATTCTTTGGGTCTTGGTGAGGAAAACTATCGTTTTCACGATCACGAAAAACTAGCGCATTATGCAAATGCTGCTACCGATATAGAATTTAATTTTCCATTCGGATTTAAAGAGCTAGAGGGAATTCACTCTAGAACGGATTTTGATTTAAAAGCTCATGAACAACATTCTGGTAAAAAGCTTCAGTTTTTTGATCATGAACAAAATAAAAATTATGTTCCTTATGTTGTAGAAACTTCTATCGGTTTGGATAGAATGTTTTTAGCCATATTTAGTAATTCACTTAAAGAAGAGGTTTTAGAAGACGGATCATCCAGAGTTGTTTTAAAACTTCCTGCAATTCTAGCTCCTATCAAAGCAGCAGTTTTTCCGTTAGTAAAAAAAGATGGTTTGCAGGAAATTGCAAAGAAAATTGTTGAAGATTTGCAATGGGATTACAATGTCCTTTACGACGAAAAAGATGCAGTAGGCAGAAGATATCGCCGTCAAGATGCCTTAGGGACTCCCTATTGTATTACGGTAGATCACCAAACAAAAGAAGATCAAACGGTAACTTTAAGAAATAGAGATACCATGCAACAAGAGAGAATTGCCATTACTGAAATTTCAACTAAAATAAGAAACTCTATTGCCCATAGAGAATGGTTGAATTAACTTGTGGATTTTAATCAATCAGTTAAAATTTCTTGTATGGCTATTGGGTTGGCTTTTTGACAGCGGTTCATTCTTCTTAAACCACTATATTTAAACCATACTTCTAAACCAGCCAAATGATATTTATCGTCGAGATTTATTGGATCAAGGTAATAAACACCATTTTTACCTTTAATTTTTATGGTAACTGGACAATCTCCTTCTATGTCGGAAAGAAAAATTTCACCTAATGTAAATCCTTTTTCAATCCTTTGGTTTTTAATTATTCTTTTTTCAGCGGATGTTGTTTTATCCATTGTGGAGCAGGATGTTACGCAAAAAAACACTAACAACGAAATACTTAATTCTTTTAACATAATTCAAAATTGTACGTTTAACTGTTAAAACTACAATTATTATACCTTTTTTTATTAAAATAAACTGATTTATAGCCAGTCTGCAATTTAAAACCAATGGATAAGGTACAATCTTACAATACCATGTTCTTGTTTCTAGAATCTTCACTAACAATTGTTTAAGTGAAATTGTTAGTGTTAAAAATGAATTTAGAGCACAATTTATTTTCATTATTTTGAGAGCTATCAGTTGTTTTTTTGATTTATGCTTGAATTTTACAACTCATTTGCTTGAATTTTACAGTTTTTAAGTATTTAATTGTATTTATTCTTGTTTTTATGGGAATAGATGTTACTTTTGGAAACACTTTTAAACAAACTGTTAATTAAAAAATTAAACTAATGAACTTAAAAAATTATTTTTTATTGTTTTTCTTGTTTGTATTTGCTGTCAATTCAAATGCTCAAGAATCTACACCTAATGTAGCAATGCAAGCTAATATCTCAGTTGAGGTGACTCCTGAATATATACCTTCAATTGCTTCGAGGCTAGCTGATCTACCTCCATACGTTGATGTTGCCAAAGAAGCAGCAGATAAAAGATCACTAGGTAATACCGTTATTATTGGAAAAGATCGTCAAACTAAAGATGATTATTTTTTAAGAAATAGGCATGAATCATCTCAAAGTGTTCGTGTAGCTCCACCAACTGTCGTGTTTGATGCTTATCAATCTGGCTCTACACCTTCAGACCCATCAATGGCAATTGGTCCAAATCATGTGTTTGTAGTATTTAACACTGGTTTTGCAATTTATGATAAATCGGGAAACTTATTAGCAGGGCCATTAAGTCCAAATCCTACCATATTTCCGAGTAGTGGATGTTGTGATTTAACAGCTTCTTATGATGCTGCTGCAGATCGATGGGTAATTACCTTTTTAGGAGGAGGTGCTCAAGTGGCAGTTTCTGACGGGCCTGACCCAATTAATGATGGATGGTACAACTACAATATCGGAGCTATTAACGATTACCAAAAATTATCAGTTTGGAGTGATGGTTACTACATGACAGACAACACTGGTAGTAGTAATAAAGTTTGGGCGATGGAAAGAGCAGAAATGTTATTAGGAAACTCAGCACAAATATTAGGGTTTAATTTACCGGGGATACAAACTAGTGGATTTTACAGTCCACAAGCACTTAATGTAAGTGATGCTAATATGCCTGCCTCCGGCGGAGCCACTTTTCTTTATCTTCAAGATGACGCTTGGGGAGGTGTTTCTACGGATCACGTAAAGTTATGGACTTTAGACATGGACTGGGATGCAGGAAACGGAACAATGAATGCTGCTATTGAACTTCCAGCAACAGAATTTATTTCAGTATTTGATGGAGGAAGTTTTTCAAACCTAACTCAACCAGGAGGAGGTTCAGCTGTTGATGCTTTGCAAGCTACCATTATGAATCAAGCTCAATTTAGAAAATTTGATACTTATAATTCAGCGTTATTTAACTTCGTAGTTGATATGGATGCTTCAGGTGGAGAGTTGGCTGGTATTCGATGGTTTGAATTAAGACAAGATGCGGACAATGGACCTTGGTCGGTATACCAAGAAGGAACATATTCTGCACCAGATGGAAGGCATGCTTGGCACGGAAGTATGATTATGGATGGTTTAGGTAATATTGCAATGGGTTATACCTCTATGGCTGGTCCTACAACACCAAATCCAACAGACTTTAGAATAAGCTCTTATTATACGGGTAGATTTAGTGGAGATACAAATGGTGTTATGACGGTTAATGAAGAATTAATCGCTGCAGGTAATGCAAATATTCCAAGTACTCGATATGGTGATTATGGAAAAATGGATATTGATCCCTCAGATGATACTACTTTTTGGTTTATCAATGAATACATGAATAGCGGACGTAAAGGAGTGGTTGGAGCTTTTCAACTTGTACCACCTCAAGCAGACGATATAGGAGTTAATGCAATTACAGCGCCTAATTCAGGACCTTTAGGGGCAGCAGAAAGTATTGTAGTAAATATTAGAAACTTTGGAAGCAACGATATTACTGATCCAGAAGTTCAATACATCCTTGATGGTGGTTCACCTGTTGTTGAAAGTTATTCAGGTACCATTGCTGCTGGAGGAACAGAGTCCTACACATTTACTGCAACAGGAGATTTTTCTGCAGAAGGAGATCATACTATTGTGTCAAGAACAAATTTAACTGGAGACACAAATCCTGCGAATGATGAAACTACCAAAACAATAACCAATGGAATACTTTTTTGTACTGCAACAGCAACTGCCGGATGTAATGTAGATGGAATCAAGAAATTTGTATTAAATACAATTGATGCTGATGATGGTGAAAATGGATGTAATACGGAACCAGCAAATAGTCCTACAGGTTACGCTGACAGAACAGACTTATCAACAGAATTGAGTAATGAAGCAGGATCAAATGTATATACTTTACAAGCTCAACAAAACTGGACTGGTGGTCCAGGTATTGAAGCTTTATCTGCTTGGATAGATTTTAATGATAATGGAACATTTGAGGTGACTGAAAGATTAATTTCTGGAGAACTTTTTACTTCTGCTGCTGAGCTTGAGGATTTTACCCTTACAATTCCAGAAGGAGCAACTTTAGGTTCTCACAGAATGAGAGTAAAAGCTATCGATACATCAGCATCTGGCGATATTTTAGATCCTTGTGCTGATCATGATTATGGTGAAGTACAAGATTATACTGTGGTTATAGTTGGAATATTAGGAGTTGAAGATCCTGCTATTTCTGAAGCAGAATTTACAGTGTTAACCTCTCCAAATAACCAGTTTGATATTACACTAACTACTGGTTTTGATGGGGTTGCTTCTGTAGCAATCTTTAACGTATTAGGCCAGGTGTTAGCATACAATAATTTAGAGAAGCAAGGTGATAGTTATGAATATCATCTAGATATGTCTTACGCTGACGCAGGTATTTACTTCGTTAGAGTGGGAGATAATTCTTCTAGAACATATAAAACTGCAAAAATTATTGTAAAATAGTTTTTAGCAAATAATTATTTAAAAGAGCGGATTATTTATTCGCTCTTTTTTTTATACAAATTTAAAAATAAGCTCTTAATTGGACACTTCCCGTATGAATTGCCTTAAATGTCTCACTTTTTCTGCCATTATAAGTTAAATTGATGTCTAGGAACTTAGTAACACTTTTTTGTAATAACAAACGCCAGGTTAAATTGATATTAGGTTGAAGACCTTCTAACATTTGATAAGCAACTGGAGAGTAGGTGTTTCCATTAAAATTGTTATTGATATAATTTAGTTCACCGTTTACTGCAATTTTTTGAGCATTAGCATAATTAAAAGAAATTCCTATTTTTTGTTGAATTAAAAGCTCAAAATTATTAAGTCGATTTTCTTTATTTAAATATTTATAAAATATATCAAATCGTGTTTTAGTACTCAATAAATACGAAATTTTAGGATTAATTTCATAGGTGTCTAATTTATAGTTCCTAGTTTCAAAATTTTCATTTAAACTTTTATTTTCAGCAACAGTCCCCTTTAAATTTAATAGCCAGTCATTCCAGAATTTATGATTAAAATTTAATTGATGACTTTTTAATTTAGATTTTGTTAAACCAATAGATAGAAAATTTTTATTAGAAGACCTTATAAAGGTGTATGAGGTGGTAAACTTTTGTTTTCCTTTATTAAAAAATAATACATTTCTAAAATTACTAACAGCTGCTAATTCGTTTTCTAAATAATCTTCAAATGGATTGATGACAAAAACAGTATTATCCCTTCTAACTTTTTTATCAATTAAAAAGGAGGACTGATTGAAAAAATGAGCTACCACCTTCTTAAACCCACTAAGATTATGCCATTGTTGAGGATTTAAAGTTAGCGTTTGACTAATTTTTGTTTGACTGATTTTAACAAATATTTGATTGGGAAGAAGGATTCGAATATACTCAGCTTCATCCTGAAATTGAGCCAATTCAAACTCATCTAATTCTTGTATGTTGTTTTCGTTGTAATCATTCCATGTGTAAGTGCCTTCTCCTGGCTCTACTTGAATGTAGGTAAATTCTTGTTGTGGTAAAACACCGTTATTAGTCTCTATTGCAGTATTTAAACGAATGCTATTTTTTAAAAATGATTGGTTATAAATTATTCTTGAATTTAAAGAATTTTCCTTCTCCTCCATTTCATCCTCTTTTTTTAAAATTCGATAATTTGCAAAAACAGCTAATTGAGAAGTCGAATTATTTAGTATTCTAGATTTTAAATAGATGTTATTTGAAGTAGATACTCGTTTCAATTCGTAATCTCGAATACTATCATTAACTCGATGTCGGAAGCCAATTTCACTAAAAACTTTGGTGCTATCTCCTAATCCCGAAAAAATTTCATAGGAATTAAATTTTTGACTGGAGGGAGTTAGACTGTCATTAATAATGGTTCGAATTTGGTTGTTTTCGGTTGATAATTTTGCTCCAATCCAAGATTTCTTGAAAGAATAGGTCGCTAAATTGTGAACTCTAAAAAATTTAGAATTTAGTTCTGAGCCATTACTTTGAAGCGTACTTCCATTGGTTGTAAATTTAAAATTCTTAAATTTTAGGTTGATACCTAAAACATGTCTATTCCCAGAAAAATTTTCAGAAAAATCTAAGTTCTGAAATTCGTATCTAAAGTCACCAAAATTAGTATCTGAGTAATCTATACCACCCACTACATATCGCTGATTTCCTAGAGGATTATTGATATTCCAATCTCTATTAAACTCAACGGTATATAATCTTTCAATGGTTTTGAAATCTTTATTTATATAATCTAATGTTGCAAAAGCGTCTAATTTTTTTTCTTCCGTGGTTTTTAATAATGTTTGATTGACCGTCAATTTTCCCGCGAAACCAGTATTATCAGCATTATCAATATCAGAAAACAAATTAAGATCATTATTACTTCCTGCTACCTCAAAACTTAGGGAGGTTTTATCGTTTGGATGGTATGTGCCATTTACCCCACCTACCTGTATTTTAGAGGGAGCTGTTAATTGAATTACGGGGGCATAATTTCCTTGTTTAACTCCGCTGATAGGAGGTATGTATTCATAAATACGGTTAATGGCACTTGCATCACTCAATACATAATCTCCTAAATTTTCTCCAATTAGTGTAAAACGAACATTGTAGAGTTCGTCTTCAGGATTATTTGAAAAAATATAAGCTTCAGCTCCATCCACTTCATCAATTTTATATAAAATTTTATTTTCGGAGTAGGTGTCTGGAATTGCAGATGGCGCAATCATTTGAGAGGAGTTATCACCAGCATTCTTTAAAATGTCAACTTGTGCTGATGTTAAATTTTGTTGTAAAGGTTGATTTTTTGAATCACTCTCGGAATAAATATACGTTCCTAAGTCTAATTTTTTACTAGTATAATTAGCCCCGCCAAAACCAATAAACCGTGTGTAGTTCCTATCGGTATATTGATATTCAACTCGGATTCTCATATTAGCAGTAACAGGGTAGGTTGCATTAAATTTTAGTTCACCTGCATTGTAGTCAATCATATAATCTTCTCCTTCTCCTCTTTTTAAGAGCAATCCATTAACATAAACTCGTTCACTGCCTGACACAATTAAAATGTATAATTCGCCATTAGGACCCACAAGTTTGTAAGGACCTTGATTACCTTCTTGCCCAACAAAGTTACTACTTGAAAAAACACCTCTTACCAAAGCGCCAGCTGCAAATGTGTTTGTTTTGCCTCCGCTTTTATGATTGATGGTTCCACCTGCAGAAATTCCTTGAACTTTTTTTGTAAAATTTCCAAAATAACTGTTGTTGTTTATTAAATCAATATCTCCAGCTCTTATGTTCCAATTGTCACTATACAATTCGATAAAAATTTGATCAAATTCGTCTAAGCTTTGAGAATATCCTGCACTTTGAGAAGGAATATTAGCATCTTGTATGGATGCTCGTATGGATACTTTATCATTTAGCTTTCCGGTAATTTGTAGATTTAAATTAGAGTTAACAACTGCGTTTTGATTATTACCTAC
>JAAEPP010000851.1 GCA_024232495.1 Flavobacteriaceae bacterium | reverse complement strand
TGATAATTTCAAGAAACTTTCGGTGCTGGCCCAAACTCTTAGTTTCTTTGAAAAAATACTTGTATTCGTATTGATGAGCTGACCTTATCGCTGGCTTTAACGAATTCAAAGTGATCAAAAATTGGTACAAAGGTTTTAAACATGCAAACCTGACATCTATGAGGAAAATTGTCAACTACTACCTACCCACCGATAAACGATTCATTCTTAAGCTTTCATTGGCAGTACTGTAATGATTTTGCGTAAAATAATAGAATAACTTCAACTTCAGCCCCTACTTTTTACTCACCCAAAGTTTGATGAGCCTATGCAGAGGCAATCATGAGCATGAGCGACGAACGGGTTGTGTCAGAATGAATTTCAATCATATGTTTTGATTAGAAAGGAGAATCTTTGAGAATTAAAACGCCTTGAGTGAAAACGGAAGACAATAATTGTCAGAAAGTTTAATAATAACACTGGCGCCAGAGAAATTCGCGATTGAGGATTGCTCTAATTGCCAACAAAGTGTTTGCCCTTTGTGACATGC
>JAAEPP010000850.1 GCA_024232495.1 Flavobacteriaceae bacterium | reverse complement strand
GGGGAACTATAAGAAACCCTCGAAGTAATAATTGCTAGGCTGTTCCAATGGACAGAACTGTTGTAAAACTTCTGTTTACAACGTTTCAAGCAAACGAAATCGTTTTATTCCAAGCAAAGGCGTACTTTATAAAAAATTGAGGTGAACTCTTATTGCGGGGCGAAATTTTCACTAAGTTTCGTTGGGAACTATTAGAAAGCCTCGAAGTAATAAGTTCGAGGCTGTTCCCATGGACAGAACTGTTGTAGTAGGTATGTATACAACGTTTTATAGCAAACGGATTCCGTTTTTTCCATGCAAAAATCGTACTTTGTAAGAAATTGAAGTGAACTCTCATTGCAGGGCAAAGTTTTCATTAAGTTTCAAGGGGAACAAAAAGAAACCCTAGATGAAATAAGTTCTAGGCTGTTCCCATGGACAAAACTGTTGTAGTACGTATGTTTACAACGTTTTAGAGCAAACAGAATCGTTGTATTCCATGCGAAAAAAGTAGCTACTTTATAAGAAATTGTTTTGAACTTTTATTGCGGGGCTAAGTTTTCACTAAGTT
>JAAEPP010000849.1 GCA_024232495.1 Flavobacteriaceae bacterium | reverse complement strand
TTTTAAAAGTTATTGGTTATTATGCGACCGGCTATATATAAAGCGGTATCGGGTTTACCTAATCCTACATCTATATATTCGATAAACTCTAGTCTGTCAGAACGTGACATTTTTTTAATTTGTCGCATTGTCCACGATATATTTCCGTTGTGGAAACTTTCTGCTATTTGTTCTATTTTTGACTGTTTCATTGTTTTATGTCCTTTTTATAAGTATTTACGATCATGTTTAGTGATTGGAATTAATTTATAGAATTGATTGCCTGTACGCCCGTTGTTAGCTTGTCCAACATATTCAAGTGTAAAGCCTATTTTATTGAGTATTTTTCTCATACAGTTATCGCCACAAGCACCGTCTACCCACGCATTGCGATCAACTGAATTATAAAACAACCCATAAAAATCTTTTGCTTGCTTGTATGTACGTCTTTTGCCTGTACACTTTGATTTAGCTAACTTGTGGAGCTGTTCAGGAAAAAGTATTTCTATCATGTTACCGATAACCGATCCAAATCTATCGTATCCACAACCGCTTTCTTTTGTTATTAGATTATCACATTGATCAAATAGTTTAGAATTGCCATAGCCATTACATGACCAATAATGACGTATTGTTCCATTTTTCCAATTAGCTGACAGCCATTCTTTTTGTTGCTTTATTGTAAGTAATGTTTTCATTTTTATTCACCTTTTTTTTTTTTTTTTTTTCTATCTACCGCCATTTTTTTTTACTATTTGCCTGTTCTTCCACTCTTTATTCT
>JAAEPP010000848.1 GCA_024232495.1 Flavobacteriaceae bacterium | reverse complement strand
CCAATTTCAGAATAAATATTAGTATCAGGAAAGTAGTGTTGTAAATACTTTTTCGGGCCATGCCACAAGTCACTTGATTTTATTATGTACCCTTCACTAGCTATTATTCGTAAACCCTGCTCAACACTAGCTGATATTCTCATTTTTTTACCGTTGATTTTAATTGTTTTCATTGTCTTTTATCCTTTTTAATTTTAGTTAGTTAGTTTATATGTCGTATTGCCATACCCCAAAATCAGATCCATTACCTTCGTGCGCTCCAAAATAATAATCCTCGGGCGTGTATTCGTTTAATCTATCGAATATAGAATCCATGATCCAAGCGCATGTTTCAGAATCCCAAAATTCGTGGGTATCATTAAGCTGTGCATCGTATGGTATCTCGCATAAAGTTTCAGTTACAAAGTCATCATCAATATCTTTTAATAATTCTAGAAAAGCAGGCATTAAGTCTTGTGATCTTAAACTGCTATAATCAACTAATGATCCTATTTCTAATATTTTAGTTT
>JAAEPP010000847.1 GCA_024232495.1 Flavobacteriaceae bacterium | reverse complement strand
ATAATGAATAATGCTGTTTGTTACACGTATTTACTAATTCTCTTCAATATTTTGTTATATTTCAAATATATTCTAAAGGACGCAACTTATATTCTGTAACTGCTCAATCTTTGTAAAATTTTTCGCCTAATCATCCTTGAAAATGATTTCAAAATCATGCATAAACATTATTAATAGACATTTCCCGAATTAGGTTTGGAAAAGAGGCCATCATTGAATTCCCATTACGCGTGAGGGATTCAATGAAAGAAACTTCATTCATTGTTTAACTGCAGTGAAACTGAATGGAATACTTTTGGTATTAAACGCTTGTGGGAATTCTCATTGCAAATAATCGAGGCTGAGCTTGATTTGCTTCAGTTTCAATAGAAATGCAGCAAATTCGGGAAAGGTCTATTGTTGCTCATTTTGGTACAAATAACGTTGCGTCAACGACTCCAGAAAATTTATGCAAAGAAATTATCAATTCTCTTAAAGGTCTACAGGAAAACAACCCTGGCACAAAGATTGCTTTTTCTGGGGTATTTAAAAGGAATGATTCCCATGATTCAAATTCAAAGATCTTGAAGCTTAACCATCTGTTGGCTGAAAACCTGCCCCTCAACGGTTTTGACCTTATTAATAATGACAATATTCTATTTAGCAATTTGAAAAGTGACGGTTTACGTTTGAACGACGGGGGAGTAAGGAAGTTTGCAGGTAACTTGAAAAAATTTATAAAATACTGTTAGCGGTGTCTTAGCTCCGGTGGTAGCACGAACAGGTGCGGGGAGAGTCGCTTTGGGGTGAGGAAGAGAAACGGTCTCAAAATCGCTTTCTT
>JAAEPP010000846.1 GCA_024232495.1 Flavobacteriaceae bacterium | reverse complement strand
ATATGGTAAAGTGCTTTGTTTCTTTGTTGCTACTGCTATGAGGTGCCCCACGAGTTTTGTCCTAGCTATGCCTGTGGCGAGGCAAGAAATTGGTAGGAGTCTCAAAAATTTGAAGGGAAGGAGGAGACCTTGAATTTTGAAGTACATTTTTAGGAATAAAGAAATTTATCTGATACACGATTGTAACTATTATTCCTGGGTTTGAGGTCAATTACCAAGTACAATACTTCATAAATGTAAATGAAAGGGGCATAAGAAGGAGAACAAATAACATGTTTACCTGAAGAATGACAAAATTGCAATTGATGTGTGGGATGCAAGATAAAAATTACTCTCCCCCTCCCTTAAAATATTTTGAGCCTCCTTCTTTTTCCCTTCAAGTCACCTTACAGAGAAGAAACAAAACCCATAGGATTCCCCAAAGCAGTAGCAACAAATTAAAAAAGAATTTTACCATATTATTGACTCTTTATAACACTTTTGTAATGATTTTAGATGACAACTCCTTCT
>JAAEPP010000845.1 GCA_024232495.1 Flavobacteriaceae bacterium | reverse complement strand
TGCTGAACAACCCATAAAAAAAGGTAAAGTTGTTTATTTTTTCATTTGATAATTGTTATGATCTTTTCCTTATCCTATGATATTCATGATGTGAGTACATTTCATATCTACTATTTATATATTCCATATTTCCTATGGAAATTCCATACTTCCTTCGAGAACACTATTACTCGAATTTCTTTCTTCTTTTCCTTCTAGGCAGTTGAGCCCTGTCATCCATAAGAAGTGCAAAAGAAAAAGATATTCCACTGAAACAAGGTATGTTTTATAATTTATTGATAGTAGTTGCTTTTCCTTTTTTTTAATAAACACTCTTACTAAAATTTCATTTTTCTTTTAATTTTAGAAAGTGAACCACTGTCATATAAAAAATTTGCAGAACCAAGAGGTATTCCTTTGAAATAAGGTATGTTGTATAACTTTTTCATAATAGTTCCTTTTCCTTTCTTTGAATGCACTTTTATTCAAATTTTGTTTTTCTTTTCGTTTAAGGAAGTGAAGCCCAGTCATCGAAAAGAGGAGCAAAAAGAAAGGGCATTTCATTGAAACAAGGTATGTTGTAAAATTCATTAATAGTAATTACTTTTCCTCTCTTTGATAACAATTACTCACTTTTAATTTCTCTTTTATTTTTAGGAAGTGCAGCCTCCATTATCTATAAGAAGAGTAGATGTAAAGGCATTGCATCTAAAAAGGATATGCTGTATAACTCATTCATAGTAGTTGCTTTTTCTATCCTTGATAACACTTACTCACTTATAATTTCTCTTTTATTTTTAAGAAGTGCAGCCCCTGTCATCTAAAAGAAAAGCAGAAATTGAGGCATTCCATTTTAAACAGGGAATGTTGTAAAACTCCTTCATAGTAGTTTGTCTTTTTATTTTTGATAACACCTAATCACTTTTAATTTCTCTTTTATTTTTAGTAAGTGCAATCCCTGTTTTCTACAAGATGAGCAGGTATTGAGGCATTCAGTATAAACAAGGTATGTTGTAAAACTAATTCATAGTAGTTGCTCGTTCTATCTTTGATAACACCTACTCACTTTTAAGTTTCTATTTTATTTTTAGGAAGTACAGCCCTATCATCTATAAGAGGAGCAGAAATTTAGGTATTCCATTGAAAAAAGGGATGTTGTAATACTTATTCATAGTAGATGCTTTTCCTATCTTTGATAACACTTACTCACTTTTAATTTCTCTTTTATTTTTAG
>JAAEPP010000844.1 GCA_024232495.1 Flavobacteriaceae bacterium | reverse complement strand
TGTGATTTGTGATTTTTTTGTGATTTCTATGAATTTCTCTGATTTTTGTGATTTTCTGTGATTTCTGTGATTTTTTTGTTATTTTGATTTTTCTGTGATTTTATAATTCTACTGTGATTTGTTCACCAATTTTTTCATTACTCTATTTTTGCACAGCAATTCTCATAAGAAATACACGTTTTCTTCCAAGACACTTGGCTCTAGCCCTGGTAATATTGGTTTCTTAAATTCTTTAATGTGTACTATTGTAAAGGAAAATAATAGAAAACCAGAATGTATTGCTTTTTTGGAGGATCTCTAGTACTAGTTCCTTATCAACAAGTAAAACACGTGTAACTATCGTTACGAAATCGACTTCTTAATAAAAGATTTCAAACGAACTGTATTTTAATCAAAAATTACACAACATAGCATAGCGTCTATAAACAAAAAAGCTCCTCTTAGAATTACTCAAAAACTCTGCATAGGGCTTAAAGCTGTTATCACATGTTTCAACTCAGTAATGGTCTTATGAATTTTTGCGAATAACCTACCATGTAAAAAGTGAATTGATACCTGATCTGTGTTCTACACCTCCCGTCCTGAAACGAATCAATGCAACTCTTTAACCCTATTACGATCGGGGGGGGGGGCGCAAAGTGCCTGCGGAAAATTTTAAATGCTGTATCTTCCACAAAACACGTTATATTCTACTGAAACCTGTTTGACTTTTTCTCAATATTATCAAAACACCTAAAAAATTATTTTTATTACTATTACACCGGCCTTGATCACATGAGACATTGTCAACAAGCATTCAAGTGTAAAAATATTTTTGAACAGATATTTCTAAAATTATACCACATAGAGTGTTGCTTGAGGCACATAGAGTCAATGGCTTTGTTTAGACGAGGGCTTCTGAAAGATATATAACTCATTAGTATTTGCTGACGTAAGCAAAATTTAAAATTTGTGTTTATGACGTAATGTCTTTAAAAGACAATTATTTTTCAAGATAATTTGTGAGATTGAAAATGACCCGAGTAGGACTCGAACCCACGACCTCTAGATTTGATCTCTAGAACGCTACCACTGCGCCACCGGGGCTACGAGAAACCCAGGCCATGTCATCCACACAAATTGTTGCACCACCACTCACCAAATGCAGAGACGAACCTATCCGGGCTCTTTGACACTACACTGGACCTGCTGAAGGGCGACGACT
>JAAEPP010000843.1 GCA_024232495.1 Flavobacteriaceae bacterium | reverse complement strand
GTAATGACAGATCTTTTGAAATGATACGTCCTATGAGGACATAGCCACAGGCAGCAAGAAATACACTTTGGAGAAATGATACTATTTACTACTTCTTTGTCATTTATAGGTACAATATGGAACCTAAAAATATATCAGCCTTTAGCACACGCTACTTTTTTCAAATCAAACAATAATCATGCAATTTCTTATGATATTTAGTGAATAGTTTACATTCCTAAGGTATAATCTGACATGTAAAAAACAATGTAAAATTTGTGACAGCAGGTGGCCCATTTTGTCACAATCTGGGTGGTCCATTTTGAGCACAAAAAAAGATTTTCAGAAAAAGTCTCCAGAATTTTTTTTAGATTGTTTTGAGTGCAGCAAATATGTATACTTAGGAAGAATAATCAAACCAAGTGATATCATGTATTTAAGTGCATGTCTGAGAGCAAAAACATTACTTATACCTTAAAATAAGCATCGCTTTTATTAGATCAAAAGACTTCAAAAACTTCTTTATACAATATTTCAAATAATATTTATATATTTTTGGTTTCGATTTTTGTTCTTCTCTTAGTTGGGCTAAGAGATAATACCATATAATTTTAGATTTGGTTAACTGCTTCTTTAATAGCGAAATAAGGGGGGTCCATTTGACCTGCAGGGTCCATTCTTTAAAAGCTATAGCACACCATTAAACCTATAAACCCATAAAATAGCTTTTAGTTTAGGCTCTATTAGAAACCACTTTAAACTTCACAGAGAGTAGATAGTCAACAATGTCAATATTGTGAGACC
>JAAEPP010000842.1 GCA_024232495.1 Flavobacteriaceae bacterium | reverse complement strand
TTCTCCAGCCCACATTGAGTACACTGACTGCAATGGAATGCCGGGGGCATTCCCAGTGTCGGTCAGTACTGAGGATGCTGAACCTCAGTCATTCGAGTCTGTGGGGAATGAGCCGCCCCACAGCGCATCATCATCATCCATATCATCTTCGCACTCATCACCTTAAGTGCGAGCCGTCCAGTGCAGTGCCTGCCATAAGTAACGTGGCAGGGCAGTGCGCTGAGGCGGCTGGACACGTCATTCTTGTGTGTGCCGCCGCGGAGCGAGTCAATCCCCTGCCACCATACGTGGCACAATGCTAGTAATACAAGCAATTCAGGGAGTGGAGGCGCGCTTCGTAACCATGCACCTGCCGCGGCGGACCGGCCAGCAGTCTAATCTCTCGGCCGCTCTCACACACATTAGCCGGGTGCAAGCAGCCCCGTGCAGTGCCCCCGCCATAATCAAGGTGGCAGGGCAGTGTGCGGTGGCGGCTGGACGCGCCACTCCTGTGTGTACCGCCACGAGGCAAGTCAACAATGGTGCAGTGTCGGCAGTACAGCAATTCAGGGGATGGTGACGACCCGGCGCAGCCGAGTACCTGCCGCGGCGGGCCGGCCAGCTATCTAATCTTAGCTACGTCCACCGCAATTCAGGTGGAGACCACGCGGCGAGCCTGCTCACCTGGCCGCGCCGCGCCGGCCGAATCTATTTGGGGAATATTGCTGAGAATCTCCCCGCTAGATGTCCACACCCGGCGCCTGGTGTCCATCGTGGCACTCGAGTGTGGAACGAAGGCAAGGTGAATTGAGATCCCGCGCGTGGCCCGCTGATTCAAGCCGGCCAACACCCGCGCGTGCCAACAGGGGCAAAGATCAAAATCTAACAATGGGTACATCAGAAATGGGCCTACATTGCCCCTGACTGGAGTGCCGAGCACCAATAGACCCAGGCAGGTGCGCGCGCCGGCGTCGCCAGCTGTTACCTGATCTTTTTGGGATGCTCTGGCATCACACAGTGGCTGGCAAAGGCTCCAATAGGGGTTGCAGGATGACACACCCCTGTGTGAGCGCTACGTAAGCGCTGTCCATCAGCCTGACAACCAGCCTCAACCCGACTCTGATGAGTGCCTGGCTGAGCTCGAGGCTCGTCTTTACAGCCAGATCTACTCTGAGTCGAAGGGCTAATGGGTAGGGATCCCCTGTGTGAGCGCTGCACAAGTGCTGCTGGGGGAGGCTCCCGCTAATTGGCCGGGAACGTGGCCTGGCCCACACTCCCTCAACCTTGGCCCGGCGCTCATTAGCGGCGCCGGCCATCCCATGGGCTCGCAGCCAGCAAAGAACCGCGGTGCGTAGCCCTGGGCGTCCCTCGGAGCATAAGCCACCTAGGCGGATTCTCCAGAAGTTAATACGTATTGTGAGCTGCCATCGCAGTAACCGACCGAGTTGCGTGGAGGGGAGCGTTCGCCCCCATGCACTCGGCAGTCCCTCTCCCAGACAACCACCATCGCTGGCGCCGCCACAGGCGATGATATTGTCCGTGACGAGTGGCCGCCTAGCGAGTGCTCGTAGAGGCTGGAGTGTCTCCATCAGAATTACCCGACCCATGACCTCCTGTGTGAGCGCTACGACTCGGTCCATGTGGTGTGATATAATGGCTGGCACGCATCCACTGCACTTAGCCCGCCCCGCGGAGGTTCGCGGGGTGTATCG
>JAAEPP010000841.1 GCA_024232495.1 Flavobacteriaceae bacterium | reverse complement strand
CTGGAATGACGGCGCCACACTGCACTGCACTGCACTGCACTGCACTGCACTGCACTGCACTGCACTGCACTGCACTGCACTGCGCTGCACTGCACTGCACTGCACTGCACTGCACTGCACTGCACTGCACGGCACTGCACTGCACTGCACTGTACTGCACTATACCGTGGTGACTGCACTGCACTGCACTGCACTGAACTGCACTGCACTGCACTGAACTGCACTGCACTGCCTGCACTGCACTGAGCTGCAATACACTGCACTGCACTGCACTATCAATTACTGCACTATCAATCAGTGGTCACCTACAGACCACTTTTTCATTAAATTGTGGTGTTATCGTGTGTTTAGCAGTCTATTTCTAGAAGCTAGAAACTAGATTTTTCTAGTAGTGCTAGGTGGGTTTAGACAATACCTGCTTGTTTGCCGCATAGTTGCCGCATAGTGTACAAAAATTGAGCTCTCTAGGTCCATTATTGACAATTCTAGTTATTTGGGCCATTCTTATTTATATCACCTGCTGGCCCACTGTGGGGGGGGCTGGTGCAGTGCAGTGCGGGGGAGTGGAGGGCAGGGCAGTGCAGTGCAGTGCAGTGCAGTGCAGTGCAGTGCAGTGCAGTGCAGTGCAGTGGAGTGCAGTGCACAATTGGTCACATGGAGCAGTGTGCAGGGTGCAGGAGGAGTCTCTGGGGGGAGGGGGCCGGAGGATAAGGCAGCGCAAATCACGGACACTGCACTGCACTGCACTGCACTGAACTGCACTGCGGGTTAGTCGGGTTG
>JAAEPP010000840.1 GCA_024232495.1 Flavobacteriaceae bacterium | reverse complement strand
CTTTTAAACGCATGCTTTCTTTTGATTTTACCGGTACCAGTAAGCTTAAATCTCTTTTTGGCACTAGATTTTGTTTTTTGTTTAGGCATGTTTCCTAGTTTTTATCTATTTATTTCACTTGTATTATTTTTATCTAAAGATAAGTTGGTTTATTATTTTGCTTTTTTTGGAGCAATAAACATTGTCATTCTCTTACCTTCTAATTTTGGCATTTGTTCTACTTTACCAAAATCTTCAAGTTCTTGTGCAAGTCGTAACAGCAAAATTTCTCCTTTATCTTTATAAATTATAGAACGACCTTTAAAAAATACAAAGGCTTTCAATTTTGCTCCTTCTTTTAAGAACTTTTCAGCGTGTTTCTTTTTAAATTGATAATCATGATTATCAGTATTAGGTCCAAAACGTATTTCTTTTATGGTTACTTTAGTTGCTTTGGATTTTAAGTTTTTTTCACGTTTTTTTTGTTCGTAAACAAATTTTTTGTAATCCATTGCTTTACATACGGGAGGAGTAGCATTAGGTGAGATTTCAACTAAATCCACTTCGAGCTCTCTGGATATTTCTAAAGCTTTACTTAGAGTATAAACACCAACTTCAACATTTTCGCCAACCAATCTTACTTCTTGAGCGCGAATTTTTTGGTTAATCCTGTGTTTATCTTCTTTTATAATCCTTGCTGGACCTCTGCTTCTTTTTCTACGTATTGCTATGGCTATAATTATTTAATGTTATACAATAAATTCTTTTTTGTTTATGTTGATTTCTTTATTTAACAATAACGAAAATGCTTCAGCAGTCATTGACCCGAGGTCACCTTCACTATGTTTTCTTACGGAAACTGAATTTTCAACTTCTTCTTGATCCCCTAAAATTAACATGTAAGGGATTTTATTAATTTCTGCTTCCCTTATTTTCTTTCCTATTGTTTCACTTCTATTATCTACAAGGGCGCGAATTTCGTTATTTTCCAGCACATTTAAAACTTTTTCAGCGTAT
>JAAEPP010000839.1 GCA_024232495.1 Flavobacteriaceae bacterium | reverse complement strand
CTAGTAGCTGGAGATTATATAGTAACAGTAACTGATAATAATGGATGTACCACGACAGCTGAAGTAACAATTACTCAGCCAGATGCAGCCTTATCAGCAGATATTACATCACCAGTAAATGTATTATGTTTTGGAGATGCAAATGGTGCTGTCGATATTACAGTAAGTGGAGGAACTCCAGGTTATTCATATTTATGGACTACTATAGATGGTAGTGGATTAGACCCAAATGCTGAAGATCAAACAGGATTAACAACTGGTACTTACGAAGTAGAAATTACAGATGCAAATGGTTGTACAATAACAGATACAGTTATAATTGACGGACCTCAATCAGCATTAACAATAACTATTACATCTCAAGTAAATGAATTGTGTTTTGGAGATGCTAATGGAGAAATTAACATTAGTGTTAGTGGTGGTACAACAGAATACTCATACCTATGGAGTAATGGACAACCTACACAAGATTTATTTAATTTATATCCAGGAACTTATTCAGTTCTTGTAACTGATACTAATGGATGTACTGCAACAGCAAGTGCAACTATTACGGGGCCTGATGAAGAATTAACTTCAGAAATTACCTCACAAACTGCTGTATTATGTTATGAAGATAATTCGGGAGAAATTGATCTTACAGTTAATGGTGGAACACCAGATTATACTTACTTATGGTCTACTACAGACGGAAGTGGTTTAGTAGTAGATGCTGAAGATCAAACAGAATTATCAGCTGGTACTTATGAGGTGTTAATTACTGATGAAAATGGATGCGTTACCAATAATATTGTAATGATAAGCGAAGCTCAATCTGGATTAGATGCTACCATAATATCTCAAGTAGATATGGAATGTGTCGGGTCAGGTTCGGTAATAATTGAAGCTAATGGAGGAACTTTACCATATGAGTTTACATTAAATGGTGTAACTACTCAAAATAATGGATCATTTAATGATTTAGCAGAAGGAAACAATACAATTATCGTTGAAGATGCTAATGGATGTTCATTTACAGTACCAGTATTTATTGTAAATAAATGTATTGGACTTGTTAAAGAGGTAGAATTATTTGATGATGATGGAGATAATTGTGCAGATGAAGGAGAGGAGTTACATTATACATTTACAGTAAATAATATGGGTAATGTTGAATTAACAGATGTAATTATAACAGATCCATTAGTAACAGTAACTGGAGGACCAATTACTTTACAACCAGGAGAAATAGACGCTACTACATTTACAGCAGATTATATGATCACAGAAAATGATGTTGTTAATATTGGAGAAGTTGTAAATCAAGCAACAGCCTTTGGAACAACACCTAGTGACGAAAATGTTTCAGATTTGTCTGATAATGAGAATTTCTTAGAAGATGATCCAACAGTATTCGATAATTTCTGTAAAGTTATTGTTAATGCACCAACTATAGCGATTATTAAAGAAGCAATGATAGTGGATGAAAATGATAATGGTTGTCCAGATATTGGAGAAACAATACTGTATACATTTAAAGTTAAAAACACTTCAACTGAAGAAGAACTGATAGATGTTATTATAATTGACCCAATGGTTGAAGTTTTAGGAAGCCCTATTACCTTAAGTATAGGAGGAATTGATACTGATACTTTCACAGCTTTACATACAATAACTCAGGAAGATTTGGATGCAACTTATATTGATAACCAGGCAATGGCTATCGGTACGGGATCAGATTCTCAATTATCTGCAGAGGATTTATCTCATGAAACTAGTTTCACAGATGATGGTTTTACAACTGTTTATTTCTGTCAGCCAGCTCTGGGAATAGAATTAGAAAAATCTGGTCAATGGAACGATGAAAACGGTGACGGTGGAGCAGATGAAGGAGAAACAATTAGCTATACTTTTAGTGTGATAAATACGGGAGATGAGCCATTATATAACATAACGCTTGAAGATCCCTTACCTGGAATTGTTATGGAAGGAGGACCAATTGAAGTATTGATGCCACTACAAACTGATGACACCTCATTCACGGCAACTTACACTCTAAGCCAAGAAGACGTGGATAATCTTGAAGTAATAAATCAAGCTACGGTTACGGGTGAAAATAATAATGGAAATAGTGTCATCACAGAAGTATCTGATGATCCATCTACAGTAGAAGAAAATGATCCAACTGTAATAATATTACCAGATGTAGGAGGTGTTTTATTTGAAATATTTAATGGTATTACACCAAATGGAGACGGGTTTAATGATTACTTCCAGATAGATGGTATTGACCAATTTTCAAATAACAATGTCAAAATATTTAATCGTTGGGGGATACTAATTTTCGAAACAAACGGATACAATGAGTCTAGTAACGTATTTAAAGGAGAATCTAATGCAAGAGCTACTATTGAAGGTGATCGAGATGTACCTACAGGAACCTATTTTTACATTATTACGTTTCCTGACGTAAACCCAGGAAAAGATAGTTATTCAGGTTATTTATATATAAACAGATAGATAATAAATTTTTAAAAACGCAGAATTAAAAAAGTTTTGGGAACAAAAATATTCAATATGAAAAAAAGTTATTTAGTAATTGGATTTTTGATATTAATAGGAGTATTCTCCGGAAATGCTCAACAAGATCCACAATACACCCAGTACATGTATAATACTCAGGTGATAAACCCAGCTTATGTTGGAAATAAAAATACATTAAACTTTGGATTTTTATACAGAACACAGTGGGTCGGTTTAGATGGTGCGCCAGAAACAGGTACTTTAACAATTGATTCGCCCATTGGTTCCCTAGATAATATGGGATTGGGTCTTACTATAGTTAGAGATCAAATAGGACCTTCAAAAATCACAAATATTACAGCGGATTATTCGTATTCTATCGATACTGGTAAAATGTCACAATTATCTTTTGGTATAAAAGCTGGTATTGATGTTTTGAACGTTGATTTTTCATTATTAAATATCGCTGACTCTGGGGATGTATTCGAAACAACTATTGACAACAAAGTTGCTCCTCAAATTGGAGCAGGTATTTATTTTAATACTGACAAATTTTATTTAGGATTATCAGTGCCAAATTTTTTAGACACTAAACATTTCAGTAAATCTGATTTAGTGGATCCCGATTCAGGAGAATCTCTTCAGTCCAGTACTGCCAAAGATAGATTGCATTATTTCTTTATTGCTGGATATGTATTTGATTTGGGTGAAAATTTAAAATTTAAACCAGCTACATTGTTTAAGGCTGTTTCAGGATCTCCTCTTCAAGCTGATCTTTCATTAAATTTTTTGCTCTACGAAAAATTAACTTTAGGAACAGCATACCGATGGGATGCTGCATTAAGTGCACTAGCCGGATTTCAAGTCACAGATCAGATTTTTATTGGATTTGGGTATGATTTTCAAACTACAGATTTGCAAAAATATAATGGAAGTTCCTACGAATTTATTTTAAGATTTGATGTATTTAATAAACCAGAAAGAGTATTAACACCAAGATTCTTCTAAAAAATAGAGATAGTTATGAAAGTATATTTAAACAGCGCGGCCCTACTACTAATGTTATTATTGGTTAATGGCACCTCTTTTTCTCAAAAAGGTAAACTAGCTAAGGCCAATAAAAATTTCGATAAATATTCTTATATAGATGCTAGAGAAATTTATTTAAATGTAGCAGAAGATGGATATAAATCTGCAGAAATTTATAAAAAACTTGGAGACACTTATTATTATAATAGCGAATATAAAAGTGCCTCTAATTGGTATACAAGATTATTTAATGAATTTCCAGAAAATATTGAGCCAACATATTATTATAGAGGTGCCCAATCTTTAAAAAGTACCGGCGAATATGAAAAGGCTGATGCTATTATGAAAAAGTTTTATAATGGTGACGGTAGTGATTTGGTAATAAAAAATTTCAAAGAAAATCCTGATTACTTGATGAGCATTAAGGAGAATAGAAGGTTTTTTTCATTAAAAAAATCTGAGATAAATACCAAATTATCAGATTTCGGTTCCTCTTTTTATGGGGATAAAATAATTTTTTCATCGTCTGAAAAAAGTCAAGACGAAAAAACTTTAAGTTGGAATGGGCTTCCTTTTCTAGACTTATACCAAGCCGATATGGATGAAAATGGAAATCTTTCAAATATTTCAGAGCTTGAGGGAGATATAAATACTAATTATAACGAGTCTTCAACTGCTGTAACAAAAGATGGTAAAACCTTATACTTTACAAGAAATAATTTTAATGAGGGAAAAACAGGTAGCGATAGTAAAAAAACCGTAAAATTAAAAATATACAAAGCAACAAAAAATAGTGATAAAATATGGACCAACATTGTTGAGTTGCCGTTTAATGATCAAGAGTATTCAGTAGCTCATCCTACTTTAAGTGCTGACGAAAAGAGATTGTATTTTGCCTCAGATATGGAAGGTACATATGGACGTTCAGACCTCTGGTATGTTGATGTTAATGAGGATGGAACCTATGGCGTTCCTGTTAATCTTGGTGATAAAATTAATACAGAAGAACGAGAAACATTTCCTTATATCAGTAAAAAAAATAAATTATATTTTTCCTCAGATGGTAGAGCTGGTCTCGGAGGTTTAGATGTTTTCGTTACTGAGTTAAACAACAACGGTAGTGTTTCGGGAAATATATCTAATCTTGGAGAACCTATAAATAGTACCCATGATGACTTTGGATTTGTTTTTGACGAGGATAAAAATATTGGATTTATTTCTTCAAACAGAGATGGAGATTTTGGATCGGCGGATGATGAAATTTATCTAATAAAGGAGCAATGTATAATCACTTTAGAAGGGACAGTTACTGACGCTAAATCCGGCACTTTAATCCCGGGCACATTAGTTTCATTGTTAGATGAAAATAATATTTTAATAGACTCCGTATTGGTTGGATCTGACGCTAGTTACAGTTTTACTGCTGAATGCGATAAAATTTATAACTTAAGAGGAGTAAAAACGGACTACACACCAAAAGAAAAAACAGTAAAATCCCCTAATGAAACAGGAAGTATTATTGTGCCATTAAATTTAGATTTAATTGGTTGTCCTCCTAATGATTTAGGTTGTAGGCTTACTTTGCAGCCCATTTACTTTGATTTTGATAAATTTAATATACGGACTGATGCTGAAATTGAATTAGCAAAAATATTAGCTGCCATGTTAAAATATAAAGAATTGAATATACATATTGAATCTCATACAGACTCAAGAGGAAATGATTCCTACAATAAAATCTTATCAGAAAAAAGAGCGCAATCTACACTTAAGTGGCTAGTTGATAATGGAATAAATACAAAACGATTAAGCGCAAAAGGATATGGAGAAACGCAACATGTGAACAAATGTTCAAATGATATTAAGTGTTCAAAAGAAGATCATCAACTAAATAGACGATCAATGTTTATCATACAGGATTAACAATAACTAACCAAAATTTTTAATAAAGCGTTTAACATCATGTTAAACGCTTTTTTTTATTAACTATGGTTTTGTATTTTTGAGAAAAATCAATATCATGAAAATTGAAGAACAAGTGATTCTAGTCAACGAAAGTGACGAGCAAATTGGCCTAATGCCAAAGCTGGAGGCACACCAAAAGGCTGTTTTACATAGAGCTTTTTCTGTTTTTATATTTAATGATGCCAATGAATTAATGTTGCAACAAAGAGCAACTTCAAAATATCACTCGCCAGGATTGTGGACTAATACATGTTGTAGTCATCAAAGAGATGGTGAAAGTAACCTCGAAGCCGGAATAAGAAGATTAAATGAAGAAATGGGTTTTGTATGTAAGTTGTCCGAGGCTACTTCATTTATTTATAAAGCATCTTTTGATAATGGATTAACCGAACATGAGTTTGATCATGTACTGGTAGGTAACTACAATGGTGAACCTCAAATTAATACCGACGAAGTATCCTCATGGAAATGGATGTTACTAGACGATGTTAAAAAAGATATTGCAAAAAATCCTGATAATTACACCGCTTGGTTTAAAATTATATTTAATAAATATTATAAACATATATCCTCATGAGTATAACAGTATACAGAAAATCACATTTTAATGCGGCCCACAGATTGTATAGGCCCGATTGGGATGATCAAAAAAATAATGATGTATTTGGAAAATGTAATAATCCAAATTTTCATGGGCATAATTATGCTCTTGAAGTTGGTATCACCGGAGAGGTAGATCCAGAAACAGGTTATTTAATTGATATAAAAAAATTAAAAACCATTATGAAAGAAGAAGTTGAGGATTATTTAGATCATAAAAATTTAAACTTAGATGTCCCTGAATTTAAGGTTACAAACCCTACTATGGAAAATATCGCCATTCTTATTTGGAATAAACTAAGAGACAAACTAGAGGATGATTTTAAAATTTCGGTAACACTTTACGAGACACCAAGGAATTATGCTGTTTACAATGGTGAGTAGTTACACAACTTCAAATTGAAAATAAATTTTAAACTTAACTGCTAATTAGCTCATATTAAGATTATCATTATTTGATTTAAAAATATTATTTTTTTAGTATGGACGTAATTTTAAAGATTTATACCCTTTAAAAGAATAGAAATGTAGTATTTTTGCAAAAATTTAAAAGAACTATGGCAAATATTAGAAATTTAAAAAAAGACATCAACTACGTATTGGG
>JAAEPP010000838.1 GCA_024232495.1 Flavobacteriaceae bacterium | reverse complement strand
ACTCTGTCAAATTGCTATGTGATGTCCGCAAGGTGGTATCCTCTCTTTATAAGATTGTTTCTGAGTTTCTCCAAATTGGTCAATAATTTCATTTCATATGTGATTATTCTTCTATATCTCAAAGCTTGACTATAAATGATGCCTTTTCTACAGCTTTGGGGATTAAATGAGTTGTTGTGTAATAATGTACAGATGTCATTGGGTTTAATGAAGAGAATCCCATGGTCATTGAAATAGATGGTTGTGTCCAGGAATTTAATATTGGAAATATATTTTTCTGCTGTGAATTTAATAGTTGGAAAACATTGGTTGCAGAATTGCAAAAAGGTTTCCCATTCATCCTCCCCATGTCTCCAGATCATGAAAATATCATCAATAAATCGTTTCCAAATTAGCGGCTTAGAATTATTAGGGGCATTAGAAAGAATGTGTTGTTCACAGTAATGCATAAATATATTTGCAAAATTAGGAGCAAAAGGAGAGCCCATTGCAGTGCCATGAATTTGTAAATAGATTTTTTTATCAAATTCAAAGTAATTTTGTTTCAATATGAAAGTGAACATCTGTTCCAGATGTTGTATAGGTAATGGTAGGTTGTTTTGATAGAAATGGGATAACCTCTCAAGGCAGCAATCTATTCCAACATCATGAGGAATGTTTGTGTAGAGAGATTTTACATCCATTGTTACTAAAAAATCTCCTACTTGGATTTGATTTCGAAGGGTGAAAATTTCTCTAAGAAAATGGTCTGTGTCTTTTATGT
>JAAEPP010000837.1 GCA_024232495.1 Flavobacteriaceae bacterium | reverse complement strand
TTTTTAAAGATTGTTCATAAGAAAGTATTTCATCTGTTTCACAAAGTGATGTTTATTATACATTTTCTTCAGTTCTATCGGTAGGGAGTTCCAAAATTTAATACCATCAAAAGTGAGAAAGTTTTTCTTGTAGTTTGTAGTAATTGTTGGAAGGGAAAAACCTTCAGAAGAAGATTGCCTTGTATTATATTTATGTAAGTTTTTTGTTTTAACAAACTTGCCTTCGAGAATCGTTTTGTCAGTGTTAATCTGAAACATCATTTTTGCTGTCTCAAGCATGTATAGTTTGTTGAAGTTAAATATTTTTAGGCGTTTGAAAATAGGTTCACTGTGTGCAGTGTAGTTGGCAAAGTCAATTACCCTTACAGCTTTGCGCAAGTTACGTTTTAGAGGTTCTAAAGTAGTTTTTTTAGCACATCCCCAGTTTAATATGCCATATAGTACGTGCGACTGGATGAAGGAAGAGTATAAAGTCTTAAGAGATTGTTTTGGTACTAGATGCCTTAACTTATATAATACTCCAATGCCTTTGGATAATTTAAGGTTGATTTGCTTTATATGTAATTTCCAATTAAGATTATTATCAATTATTACTCCAAGATACTTTGTATAGTTTTCTTGTTTAAGATCCTTGCTATTTATTTTTAATTTTATACTTTCATCAGTTTTACGAGAGCTTATAAGCAAGAAATTTGATTTAGATATATTAAGTGACAGCTTGTTAGCCAAAAGCCATGCAGATACCTTTTGTAACTCAGTGTTCATGATTTGCTCCAATATGTCAAGTTTTTTATTAGCCAATAAAATACTTGTGTCGTCTGCAAATAGTCGAAATTGGAGAATTTGGGAGGATTGATAGATGTCATTTATATAAATCAAGAACAACAGTGGCCCAAGCACACTACCCTGTGGGACACCACAATTGATAGTGAGCTCACTTGCATTTACACCATTAATTGCAACTATTTGAGTTCTTTTACTTAAGTATGACTTAAACCACGAGTATGCAATACCTCTGAAACCATAATGTTGTAATTTCTCTAGCAAGATATTATGATTAACTGTATCAAAGGCCTTTGAGAAGTCAAGAAATACGCTGCAGGAATACAGTTTATTTTCAATATTATTGATTAGTTCTGATTGAAGGTCTAAAATTGCTAAAGAGGTAGATTTGTTTTCTTGAAATCCATATTGATGCTCAAAAATTATTTTATTTTGATTTAGAAATTTTACCATACGAGCGTTCATTAATTTCTCTAGTATTTTACTGAAAATAGGTAAAATTGAGATGTGTCGATAGTTTCCTAGTTCTAACTTGGATTTACCTTTATGAATAGGCGTAATTTTTGCAAATTTTCACTTTTCTGGAAAGGTGCCTAGAGAAAAAGATGAATTGGCAATTAATGCAAAAGGCCCTGAAATAGTACTACGGGCCATTTTTATAAGTTTAGGTGGGATATCATATGAATCATTTGGTTTACTTTCATCTAGATTGGCAATAATATCATT
>JAAEPP010000836.1 GCA_024232495.1 Flavobacteriaceae bacterium | reverse complement strand
GACGTAGGCCTACCCCCCCCCCCCCCATTTTCTCATCGGATTTGCATGAATCTCAGATACCTTCTCTCTGAAAAAGTGGGGGGGACTAGTCCCCCCCATTCCCCCCCCTGGCGCCGCCACTGAGGGTGGGGGTGGGAACTTTAGAAATTTAAACGTTGTCGAATCAAACCTATGTTTTCTGAGTTTATGATCGATATGAAACCGCAATGCACAACATGCTATATCATGGCACATGGCACAGCGTGATACCTGACAGGACAATACATAGAAGAACACCTTCCCCCGGAAGTATTAACTGCTGTTAACCTCTGCGCGCCTAACAGATATTTAATACTCTACCGGGGTAAGGTATCAGGAATTGGGCGGCAAATGCATCAGCCCTAAATTCTGCCTGATCAATATGACCTGTATGGGCGGTGATTGAAACAGGGAAAATATTTCCGGCCAATGCACCTTGTCCCACGGAGGAAGAACCACCGCGAGAAAAGAAGAGGAGAATACTGAAAAGAAAGAGTGAAAGGGAGGAGGGTGGGAACTTTAGAAATTTGAACGTTGTCGAATCAAACCTGTGTTTTCTGAGTTTATGATCGATATGAAACCGCAATGCACAACATGCTATATCATGTCATTTGGCTCAGCATGGCACAGCATTATACCTGACAGGACAATACAAAGAAAAGAACACCTTTCCCACGGAAGTATTAACTGCTGTTAACCTTTGCCCGCCTAACAGATATTAAAAATCGGTCGAATCTGCTGCTGTAATCTGAATCTGCTGCCGAGGCTGATGAATATTCAACTAACCTACATTCTGTAATTTCTAGGATTTGTTTTGTTGAAG
>JAAEPP010000835.1 GCA_024232495.1 Flavobacteriaceae bacterium | reverse complement strand
GTTTCTTTCTTATCTAAAGCCATTGTTAATTGGTTGCAAAGGTCTAAGATTGCTTGTGTAGTAGATTTCTTTTTTTGAAAGCCAAATTGGTGTGGAAACAGTACATTATGTTTTTCTAAGAAACTTGTAAGCCTTTTATGCATAAGTTTTTCAAAAATCTTATTGAATATTGGCAATAATGATATTGGGCGGTAGTTCGAAACATCAAGTTTCGACTTACCTTTGTGTATTGGAATGACTTTTGCAAATTTAAGTAAGGAGGGGTGTATGCCTGAACTGAAAGACTCGTTAACCAAGTCTGTTAGAACATTAGTTAGAGGATTGATTATAAGCTTGATCATCTTTATTGGAATGTCATACGAGCCTGGCGATTTAGACTCATCTAAATTCATAAGTTCGCTTTTGACTTCACCTGAATCAACAGGACTAATAAAGAAACTATCTTGAATCGGAGATGTTAAGAAATCACTGTGATTTGCTGTGGTTGGGCCTAATTTGTTGGCCAAAGTCTGAGCAATATTTGTGAAAAATGTATTGAAAGTGTTAGCAACTTTTTTATCAGCAGATACTAATTTCCCTTCCGTATTTAACTTGATAACTTTACTTGATGTCACAGTATTTCTATTCAAGATTTCATTGATACCTTTCCAGACTTTTTTCGAATCTTTTTTGAAGTTTTTAAAGTAGGAAGAGTAATAGTTTTGTTTACTTAATTTTATAACTCTATTGAGAGTGTTTCGAAAAAGTTTATATCTTTGAAACCAAAAATCGTCCTTTGTTTTGATGAATTTTTTAAGTAAGGAATTCTTTGTTCTTATCTATTTAAGAATACCATTAGTTATCCAAGGCTTTCTTTGTTGCTTTTTAAACCGTTTTGATTTAGGTTTTAAGGGGGCATGTTTATTTAATAAATCTAGAAACTTGTTTTGAAAACTTTCGTATTTGGAATCTATGTCAATATCTTTGTTTTGATTAGAATTATCGTAAAAATTAATTTTTTCAGCTTCTTGGATATATGTATCTTTGTTGAATTTGCGGTAATCTCTGTACATAGTTTTGCTATCATTATTTTCCTTATTCAATTTATTCCCGAAAACAACAAAATTCGGTAAATGATCAGACACTTTGTCGATCAAATTACCACTGATCGTTAAAGGGTCAAGTGAGTTCATAAAAATGTTATCAATTAAGGTTGGTGCTGATCGGTCGTTAAATCTTGTAGGCTTTAGAATAAGAGGTTGAAAAAAATTAGAAATCATTAGATTTAAAAAAGAATCAACATTTGGCAAAACATCTGTTTTTAGAAGGTTAAGGTTGAAATCCCCACATATGAAAACAAGTTTATTTTCCTTATTTATCTTAGTAAAAACTGACTGTAGGTAGTCTAGAAAGGCAGATGTATTACTACGGGGGTGGTTGTAAATAACACCAAAGATTGAGTTCGCTTTTGTTTTATTTTCAACTTCAATCCAAAAGGCTTCAAATTCGCAACTTTGATCTTGATAAGTTTTGTTAAGGTCGGATCGTACAGAAAATGATAGTTTTTCAGCAACCAAAAATCCACAGCCACCTTTAGAGTTAGTACCTATTTGACCTACGTAGTTATGAAAACCTTCAATATTAAGTTGTTTAATACGGTCATCGTTATTTCGATCATGCCATGTTTCACTCAGGCCTATGATATCAAATTTATGATCTAGGTTTTCCAATAGGATTTCAATATTTTCAAGATTCTTAGAAATAGATGATATATTTGTATGTAAGATACTTGACATTTTAT
>JAAEPP010000834.1 GCA_024232495.1 Flavobacteriaceae bacterium | reverse complement strand
GAAGAAACTATTGCATTTTATCCCATATTGATTCCCGTATTTTTAGCAGCTAAATACGACGCTATTGTTCCACTTGCATCTATCTATGTTGGTTCTGCTATGGGCACCATGGCATCTACTGTAAATCCTTTTAGTACTATTATTGCGTCAGATGCCGCTGGAATTAATTGGACCGCAGGAATTAACGGACGTTTTGTTATGCTTGCTTTAGGACTGTTAATTTGTATTAGTTATATTATTTGGTATGCACAAAAGGTCAAAAAGGAACCAACTAAATCAATCATATTTGATCAAAAAGAAGAAATCGAAAAGCTTTTTGGTAACATGATAACTTCAAATAACATATCCAAACTTAATCTTAGATTACGTCTAATTTTATTGGTATTCGTTTTGTGCTTTATTATCATGATTTATGGGGTATCCAAACTAGATTGGTGGTTTTTAGAAATGACTTCCGTATTTTTTGTTGGTGCTATTGTAATCGGCTTTATAGCTAGAATTAAGGAACGTATTTTTGTAGATACCTTTGTTAAGGGCGCTACCGAATTACTGGGTGTAGCCTTTATAATAGGAATAGCTAGAGGAATCACTATTTTAATGGAAGATGGTTTAATTAGTGATACCATACTCTATTATTCTAGTAACCTAACCCACGGAATGAACAAAGGTTTTTTTATTAATACAATGCTTTATACCTATGGAGGCTTATCTTTTTTTATCCCTTCTTCATCTGGTATGGCAGTTTTAACTATGCCCATCATGTCTCCCTTAGGTGATGGATTAGGAGTTGCAAGAGAATATATCGTAAATGCATATCAATATGGTATGGGACTTTTTGCATTTATTAATCCTACTGGGCTTATACTGGCATCCTTAGCAATTGTTAAAGTAGGATACGATAAGTGGCTTCGATTTATAAGTCCCTTAGTGTTAATGTTATTATTTTTAACAATGGTACTTTTAACCATTTCAGTATATCTATAAATCCAGTTATATAAATGACAACTATTGATCATAAAACATTAGAGAGTTTAGAGTTTCCTGAAGTTCTAAATGAAATTGCATCATTTTCTATTACGGAACTAGGAAAAGAATCTGTTTTATCGATATTGCCTTTTAAAAAATTAGTAGCTATACAACCTGAATTAGAAAGAATAAAGGAATTTTTAGCTTCACTTAATGGAGAAAACACCGTACCTAATCATGGTTTTGAAGCTATAGAAAGAGAATTGTTTTTATTAAATATTGAAAATAGTACACTGGAAATTTCAGGGTTTAGAAAAATTTTATCCATAACGGAAACTACTCATACTTTAATTTCTTTCTTTAAAAAGTATGAAACATTTTATATTCACTTAAACGCTTTTTCTCAAAAAATTACCTATTACGCTTCTTTTTCAGCAGAAATTAAAAAAGTTCTCGATAAGTATGGCTTTATGAGAGACGATGCTTCGCAGGAGCTATCTATGATAAGAAAACGTTTAAAATTATTAAAAAGCAAAATCAACTCCTCATTTAATAAATCGTTATCTCAATACAATCAACTAGATTTTTTAGATGAAATAAGAGAAACAATTGTAGATAATCGTCGAGTTTTAGCAGTTAAAGCCATGTATCGTAAAAAAATTAATGGTACGGTATTGGGAACATCTAAGACGGGTAGTATTGTTTATATGGAACCTCAAAAAACTCTTGAATACGCTAACGAGTTAAGTAATCTACTTTACGAGGAACAAGAAGAAATAAAAAAAATACTGAAAAGTTTAACTGAATATCTTCGTCCGAATGCATCAACACTGAAAAATTATCAAGAATATTTGATTGCAATCGATGTATTTTATGCAAAAGCAAAGTTTGCTTTAAAAATTGACGGCGTAATGCCCTTGCTTACTAAAAAAAGAAAGTTATTTCTAAAAGATGCATATCACCCCCTTTTGTTATTGACAAACAAAAAAAGAAAAGAAAAAACATTTCCTCAAACTATTTCACTGCAAGAGGATAATAGAATAATTGTTATTTCTGGACCTAATGCTGGCGGTAAGAGCATTACGCTAAAAACCGTTGGACTACTTCAATTAATGCTTCAAAGTGGAATTTTAGTTCCTTTGGACCCTCAGAGTGAATTTTGTTTTTTTGAAAAAATATTGACTGATATTGGGGATAATCAATCGATAGAAAATCAATTAAGCACGTATAGTTATCGCCTTAAAAAAATGAATCAATTTTTAAAAAAATGCAAAGAGAATTCTTTGTTTTTAATCGATGAATTTGGTACAGGTAGTGATCCTGAATTAGGTGGAGCTCTGGCAGAAATATTTTTAGAGGTATTTTATGAACGAAAAGCATTTGGTGTAATTACGACACATTATGCAAATTTAAAATTATTAGCGAGTGAATTACCACACGCAACAAACGCTAATATGCAATTTAATAGTAGTACTTTGTTACCGATGTATCAATTAAATCTTGGTGAAGCTGGGAGTTCATTTACCTTTGAAGTTGCACAAAAAAATGGTATCCCATTTAATCTAATTAATAAAGCAAAAAAGAAAATTGAAAGCGGTAAAATACGTTTTGATAAAAGTATCGCTAATCTTCAAAAAGAGCGAACACAGCTAAGGAAGACCTCTGAATCACTAAAATCTGAGGAACAAAAGGCAAGAAAAAACAACAAACAATTAGAAGCAACTAATACTAGAATTCAAGATAAGTTAGAAAGCTATCAAGAACTTTACGATACCAATCAACGTTTGATAAGTTTAGGAAAAAAAATAAGCACGCTAGCGAAGAACTATCATAACAATAAAAAGAAAAAACCATTAATGGATGAACTTTTTAAAATAGTAATGGTTGAGAATAGTAAATTAAAGAAAAACGAGCCTAAAATAAAAAAAGAAAAAAAGATAAAAAACAAACAGCAACAGGAAATCAAACAAGAATTAGAAAAAAAAGTTGCCCTAATTAGAAAGAAGAAAAAAACAGAAAAAGCTGATCAAAAGAAATCTATACCCCTAAAGTCTAAAGTAAACCTTAAGGTTGGAGACAGAGTAAGAATGACGGATGGAAATGCGATAGGAACAATAGATAAATTAGAGAAAAAGAAAGCATTTGTAAATTACGGATCTTTTACAACAAATGTTAACATATCTAAATTAGAAAAAATTTAAATAATGTCAATTTCAAAAGAAAATCCTAAAGTTATCCTTTTTGATGGTGTTTGTAATCTATGTAATAATTCCGTCAAATTTATTATTAAAAATGACAAAAGAAATATATTCAAGTTTGCTCCTATACAGGGTAAGTATGGGATAAAAATTCAAAATAGTTACAATATAAATACCACTCAAATAAACTCTATTATCCTTGTTGATGGCGAAAAGACCTTTACCAAATCTTCAGCCGCACTTCGCATAGCAAAGGATTTAAAAGCTCCTTTCTTTATGTTTTATGTATTTATAATAATACCGGTATTTATTCGAAACTTTATCTACGATTTAATTGCAAAAAACCGTTACAAATGGTTTGGGAAAATGGAAAGTTGTATGATACCATCCAACGAATTAAAGAGCAAATTTTTTGATTAAATTGTTAAAGTTCGTTTCTTTGAACTCATAAAAACTAACTAAAAGAATTATGGGAAATATTAATATTGAAAAATGGAAAGGTTTATTCTTTGATTACGGAACAGAGTACGGATTAAAATTACTAGGTGCGGTAATTATATGGATTATTGGATCGTGGATTATTAAAAAAATAAAAAGCTTGCTCCAAAAAGCAATGAATAGATTTAAGTATGACGAAAGTTTAGAAAAATTTCTGACAAGCTTAATCGTAGGTTCCCTAAAGGTTATATTAATAATTCTCATTCTAGGGCAATTAGGTGTTGAAACATCATCATTTGCGGCCATTTTGGCTGCTGCTGGTTTAGCAATAGGGCTTGCCTTACAAGGTTCCCTATCTAATTTTGCAGGTGGAATTTTAATAATGATTTTTAAACCATACAGAATTGGTGACTATATTCAAGCACAAGGAGAATCAGGAACGGTAAAAGAAATTGAAATTTTTACAACAAAACTTAATTCAACCGACAATAAAGAAATTATCATTCCAAATGGGGCTATTTCAAACGGCAACATTACTAATTTTTCTACTGAAAAAGTAAGAAGAGTTGATGTAAAAATGGGAGTTAGTTATGATGCAGACATCAAACAAACCAAAGAGTTATTAATGAAAATAATGACTGAAAATCCAAAAATACTAAAAGATCCTGAACCTTTAATTGTTCTTGGAGAACTTGGAGACAGTTCTGTTAATTTTTTCATGCGATCATGGGCGAATACCGATGATTATTGGAATGTTTATTTTGAGATTTTAGAAACTAGTAAAATTGAATTGGATAAAGCAGGTATAGAAATACCTTTTCCACAAATGGATATCCATACTAAAAATTAATTTTAGTTCAATTGGTAAAAAACCGAAAACAGTAAGTTGTTTTCGGTTTTTTTTATTAAAATATTTACGAGTCTACTGGTCGTAATTATCGTCCCAATCTTTTATTTTTGGATCGCTTAATTTTCCTACAGAATTTGCTACCAACATAGATACCATAGCGTCACCAGTTACATTTACGGTTGTTCTACACATATCTAAGGGTCTATCTACAGCAAAAATTAATGCTAACCCAGCTTCAGGGATACCAGCATAACCCAAAACTCCAACTAACATAACCATACCTGCTCCTGGAACTGCAGCGGAACCAATGGATGCAAGAGTAGCAGTTGCAATAATTCCTAGCTGAGTGCTTAGAGATAAATCCATACCAAAAGCTTGTGCTATAAATACTGCCGCTACTGCCTGATATAAGCTAGTCCCATCCATATTGATAGTCGCTCCAATAGGTAACACAAAACTAGCAACTTCCTCCTCTACCCCCAAGTGCTCGGTTACTCTTTCCATTGTTACGGGTAAAGTTGCTGCACTGGAACTTGTTGAAAAAGCTAATAATTGTGCTGGGGATATTCCATTTACAAAAAAACTAGGTCTCTTTTTTGTGTAAAGTGATACTATAAGTATATAAATTATGATCATTACTATTAGGCCTAAAACAACAGTAATAGCGTACCAACCCAAAGCTTTGAATAAATCAATACTGGGAGACTCGACTACTAGTGAGGCTAACAAGGCAAAAACACCATAGGGAGCAGCTAACATAATTAAATCTACCATTTTCAAAATTATTTCATTAAAACCATCAAAAAATTTCTTTACGGTCTCTCCTTTTTCCTCTGGTATCAATATAAGGCCAATACCAAAAAAAACAGCAAAGAAGATTACTTGTAGCATGTTTCGATTGCTGGTAGCAGCTTCAAAAATATTAGAAGGAACTAAATCCTCAAGTGCTTGTAGAGGTCCAGATTCTTTTTGTTTAATTGCAGTCTCTTGGTACTTTTGAGTACTTCCGGAGTAATTCTCAACCATTTCTATTCTTGTTTGTTCAGAAATTGTTTTTCCAGGACCAATGGTATTCACTAATATTAACCCAATAGAAACAGCAATAACGGTTGTCATTATATAAATAATAATCGTTCTGGTACCCATCTTAGATAATTTAGAGATATCCTTTAAATCAGAAACTCCTTTTATTAGGGCTGCCAATATCAATGGAATCGCAATTAACTTCAGGGAATTAATAAATATTTTACCAAAAGGTTTGATCCAATCTTGAACCAGTTGCATACCTCCGTCGACCAAAGTCATTAAAAGTCCTGCAATAACTCCCAGAGCCATTCCTAATAGTATTTTCCAATGTAGTGCTAATTTTTTCATATTGATATCCGAAAAGTCAGAAGGCTATTTTAATATTAAAAATTGTTAAATTTTATTTGTTTTATGAATTAATATAAAATCCGCTAAAACTAAAGCCGCCATAGCTTCCACTATAGGAACAGCTCTTGGAACTACGCAGGGGTCGTGCCGACCCTTTCCTTTCATTTCTACTAGATTCCCTCGGTTATCTAAAGTTTCTTGTTTTTGAATTAAAGTTGCAACTGGTTTAAAAGCTACTCGAAAGTAAATATCCATGCCGTTACTAATTCCGCCTTGAATTCCACCAGATAAATTTGTTTTTGTAGATCCATCGTTATTAAAAAGATCATTATGTTCGCTTCCCTTCATAGAAGTAGCGCAAAAACCCGAACCATATTCAAATCCTTTAACAGCATTTATAGACAACATAGCCTTTCCTAGTTGAGCGTGAAGTTTGTCAAATACCGGTTCTCCTAATCCAATTGGCACATTTTGAAGCACACACATAACAGTCCCTCCAAGCGTATCGCCGGTTTTTTTAACTTCTTCAATATTTTGAATCATTTTGTCGGCAATCTTCAAATCTGGGCAACGAACAATTGTAGTTTCGATTTGATCAAAATCTAATTCCTGATATGGTTTATCTATAAATATTTTACCAACAGAGGAAACAAATGCTGTGATTTTAATTTTTTTGATAAGTTGTTTAGCAATCGCACCAGCTACAACTCGACAAGCGGTCTCTCGAGCCGAAGCTCTTCCTCCTCCTCTATAATCTCGATGACCAAATTTTTTTTCGAAAGTAAAATCTGCGTGGGAAGGTCGATATAAATCTCTTATATGTGAATAATCCTTTGATTTTTGATTGGTGTTTTCAATGATAAAGGCAAGTGGCGTACCCGTAGTTTTACCCTCAAAAATACCTGATAAAAATTTAACATCGTCCGGTTCTTTTCTTTGAGTGGTAATCTTTGATTGCCCCGGCATTCTCCGGACCATTTCCTTTGTTAAGGATTTAAAATCGATTTTAAGCCCAGCCGGGCATCCATCAATAACTCCACCTATAGCTGTTCCATGGGATTCGCCAAATGTTGTAAGTTTAAAAAGAGTTCCAAAGGAATTACCTGCCATAATTTGGTTTTTAACAAATGTAAATTTTATAATCAGAATAACCAAAATCCAATTAAATTGTTATCCACTAATCTTAGTTCAATTTTACTATATTCGTATAAAATTTTTATCAAATGAAAAAAATAACTTTTACACTTTTAGCGCTGTTAATTATATCTTGTTCTAGCAGTGACGATAATAATAACGAAATTATCATCCCTGAGTCTTTCGACTATTTTCCTTTAAATGTTGGTTCTTCGTGGACTTATGACAATCAAGATTCAGAACAAGAAAACACAAGAGATTCGGTATTTATATCAGAAATTGAAGTCATTAATGATATAAATTACTATAAGTTTAGCGCTTTACCGCCTGTATCTGGCTTTATGACAACCATACTATCGCAAAGTATTTTAAGAAAGAATAATAACGTATTACTATTAAACGGAGAGTTTGGCACCCCTCCTGTTGAAGGATTTCCTGAAATTTCAATTCCACTTGTTGATTTAATAATGTACGATTTGGATGAAAATAACAATTCGCTATTAAGTGAGTTTTCAGGAGAAATTATACAAGTAATTGAAAACATTCCTATAAAAATTGGGTATACAATCACTACAATACAAGGAGAAATTTTTGAAGATGGTTTTGGTGATTATACAAATTCAAACGTTTTAAGTTCCAAAATCAATATCAACCTTTCAATTGTTGCTGAGTACGAAATTCTTGGAACTGTTCTAGATTTACCAATACTACAATCGCAAGATGTCATTAGAACCACCAATTATTTTGCAGATGGAATTGGAATGATTTACAGTGATACTCAAGTAGAATACGAATTAGAAGATTTAAGTATCCTTGAAACACTTGGGATAACATTGCCGTTTCCAAGTGAAGATTCCAGCAATTCGACCCAGAACCTAGATACTTATAACTTAGAAAATTAATTAAACGAACGTAAACTTGAAATCTAATTTAGATAAAGCTAAGTTGCTCCAAGATTTTAAAAAAATTCTTGGGGAAAAATATATTCTTACTTCAGAATCTAGTAAATATGCTCACCGAAAAGGATACCGATACGGAATAGGCGAAGTATTTGCAGTTGTTAAGCCAGGTAATTTGCTAGAATCCTGGAAAGTTTTAGAACTTTGTGTTGATGCAGGCTTTATAGTTATTATGCAAGCAGCGAATACAGGTTTAACTGGTGGT
>JAAEPP010000833.1 GCA_024232495.1 Flavobacteriaceae bacterium | reverse complement strand
TACTAGATCAGGGATAGCTACCGGAATCACAGGAGTTGGAGTTGCAATGAGCTCCAGTTCTACGATTGTAAAACAACCCGTTCCTCCCAGTGCAATTGGGAATTCCACCCGCGCATACACAATTTGCGAATAGGTTGTGGTATTAGTGTATGGGCTTGTCAGTGGGTTTACACCAGTCTCTGCATCAGTCACCAACTCATGATAAGTTATGGCAACTCCTGGTTCTCCGTCGATTATCTCATCATCCTTATCGGTAAGTATAAATTCTGCAAGACCATCGTTATTATCATCACAAGACTCCAGTGGATCTGGTAATTCCTCTGGCGAGGGTAGTGGATTGACCACGAGACTTAAGGTAATTCCTTGACTCACCACACATCCAGTGTTTAAATCATCAGCACGTATGAATATGGTTTGTGGATTTTCAATATTGGTATATGGACTAACAAGTGCATTGGTTCCAGCATCTGCATCAGCCTGTGTTTCGTAATAAGTGACCTCAATAATT
>JAAEPP010000832.1 GCA_024232495.1 Flavobacteriaceae bacterium | reverse complement strand
TTGGGTTTATCTTTAACGAAAAGACCAAAAGGCACAATAAGAAAAGGATTTTTGAAACGTATTTCAAAATGTAAACTTCACCAACATCGAGAAGGTATAAGATTTCTGTACATATCCTTACTGACTAAACAGGGGCTTTTCTCTTCTTCACAGAAATCAATGAAGAAATATCGTCCTCAATATATCTTGAAATATTTTTAAGAGAAATGGCCAGAAAATGCCCAAATATTAACAACTACATGAACCTGACGTGATTTGAACACGCAACCTTCTGAACTGGAGCCAGACGCGCTACCATTGCGCCAAAGAGTCGTTATATTTATCACACACCAAGACATTTCGAAACTGCATTTGCACAAACGTTAACTCAAAGACACGGGTAGTGTAAACAAATCACCTGGCATTGGGTTTATCTTTAACGAAAAGACCAAAAGGCACAATAAGAAAAGGATTTTTGAAACGTATTTCAAAATGTAAACTTCACCAACATCGAGAAGGTATAAGATTTCTGTACATATCCTTACTGACTAAACAGGGGCTTTTC
>JAAEPP010000831.1 GCA_024232495.1 Flavobacteriaceae bacterium | reverse complement strand
CCAATATGAGACGATGTGGCCGAGTGGTTAAGGCGATGGACTGCTAACCCATTAGGCTCTGCCCGTGTGGATCGAATCCCCTCTTCGTCGTTGCATTTTGAGCAGGTTTGGGGCAGGGATTGTCGATTTCAAAAAATGACTTAACTTGTTCAGATATGAGACGAGGTGGCCGAGTGGTTAAGGCGATGGACTGCTAATCCATTGGGCTCTGCCCGCGTGGGTTCGAATCCCATCCTCGTCGTTGCATTTTGAGCAGTTTGGTGACAATGATTGTCAATTTCCAAAATGGCTTAACTTGTTCTAATATGAGACTATGTGGCCGAGTGGTTAAGGCGATGGACTGCTAATCCATCGGGCTCTGCCCGCGTGGGTTCGAATCCTATCCTCGTCGTTGCTTTTTGAGCAGCTTTGGGGCAATGATTGTCAATCTCAAAAAATGGCTTAACTTGTTCCAATATGAGACGATGTGGCCGAGTGGTTAAGGCGATGGACTGCTAACCCATTAGGCTCTGCCCGTGTGGATCGAATCCCCTCTTCGTCGTTGCATTTTGAGCAGGTTTGGGGCAGGGATTGTCGATTTCAAAAAATGACT
>JAAEPP010000830.1 GCA_024232495.1 Flavobacteriaceae bacterium | reverse complement strand
GGTTGCACATGCTTTATCATTTTGTGTAAGTAGATAGTTTGTATATAGATCTTGCATTTTTTAATGAATTTCAAGAATATTTTTAACAATACAATATTATACCTTTTTATCCTTTTTTACAACTTTTTGCGTAAGGTCAGTGAAGTAATAAAAACAGTATAAAAATTCATGTCATTTTAAATGAAATGGAGAATTTTTAAAAATATTGTATTGAATGTAAGAAAAATACTTTTTTTAAATAACTGAAATTTTTAATTTTTAATATTAATCTAAACATGCATTAACTTGATTAATTAATTCTGGGATATTTCCCTTTTTAACCATGTAACAATTTTTTATACACTCTTTAGATTTTTCAATATTAATATCTAAATCATCAAAGAAATATATAGTAGATTTAGAATATTGACTTTTTATTTTATTTAAATAATATTTTTTTGTTAAAGCCCATTTATGTTCTATAGTCATATTTTTTTTCTTTTCCCATAAATTTGAATGTTCAATAGGATTGGATATTTCTTCTAAAGAACTTGCTCCATAAATTTCCTTGATATATTTTATTAATTGAGCTTTATTTAAGATTTTTTTGACTTTATGTTTGCTATTGGCAGTATTTATAAAGATTAAATGAGTTTTATTATTAATTTTTTTAAATAAATCTTTTAATGATTTCAAATGTTTACCAAAAACTTCTTTCAATGAATATCCATTTTTCAAAATTATATCACCAGTATCTTTTAAAGTTAAAGTAAGATCAAAATCAAATACAAAAATTTTATTTGGATTATGTTTTGTTGATGTTTTGAAAATATTAATATCAAACTTTTTGTTGTGTCCTATCTTATAAAGTCCAATAAATAATAATAGTATGATAATTGATAATGATAAATAATATTTTTTCATTTTTTTTATCATATAAATATTAATAATTACAAGTAATTAAAATGTTATTTTAGATAAATAACTTGATTTACGCAAAAGAGCTCTAAAAAAGTCCAATACTGCTCTTCATCAAGCAGAAAACGGGATCATATAATAAATATTGCGTAACGTAAGTAAATAACTTTCAAATTATATACATAGAAAGATATATTTATAAGATATTAAAAATTAAGGAAAAATTAAATTTATTTATAATAAAAATATGGATAATTTTATTAGGAATTTTATATTAAGATTGTTTATCCAATATACTCATTCCATATCAAGATGATTAGTAATTATTTGAAAATTACTATTTATTCTGCTATATAATTTTTCAGTTATTATTGGTATAGTACTAGAAAAGAAATTGTCTATTGCCGACCGAAATTCTTTTGCTGTTTTAT
>JAAEPP010000829.1 GCA_024232495.1 Flavobacteriaceae bacterium | reverse complement strand
TTTGGGTCAGGCACATGCCTGTACCCGTTTAATTCAAGAATACATCTATTTACAATATATACAAGTTATGATAATTTTTCTACGTGACAGTCACAGTTATACAGATATTATTAAGTCTACTGTTTTATCCTACGGCAGTCTAAATACAGCTAGATATTTAGATAGCTAAAGGTTAATAACGAGCGACTGATTATTTATCACCGTTACCAGTGCATTGTTTTTGCACCAGACTTTCGTAAATAGTGCAAGACCGTCTTCATTATCCTTTGCAACATAATATTTTTGCTTAATTTCTTGCCTTAATTTTGTCTTGAATAAAGCACAGAGGTTGATGTCTTCTTTTTCGAAAATAAGTTTGTTTCTTGTCATCCATATTGCTGTAAAGGCTATATCCCGCAAACTATTCTCGACTGTTAAATCAACATGTCGGGGGTAGTCGCTCGTTCCGATGATGGTGAAGCGGTAAAACTTTTCCTTATTGATATTTCCTAGTTTCAATACTATGTTGAGGATGTATTTCCAGAGATTTGAAACATTTTTACATTCTTGGAAGAGGTGGATGGTAGTCTCTTTTTTGAGATGGCAACGAGGACACGTTGGACTCCTGATGATATTATGCCGACAAAGCCTTTCACATGTTGGTAGACACAGTTGGATGAATTTCCACTGGATGTCAAATGATTTTGTGTCTCCTACTCTATGAAAAATATCTTGGAAGTATTTCTCCCATGACACCACCCCAATTTGCCTCTCCCAAAACGGAGCAAACCTCAGGCCATTGATACTGGTATCACAAAGTTCTCTATAAAAGTCGCTAATTTGGAGGGATGAAAAAAGGACTGCATCACTATGTTCACTTGTTTGGACCATAAAATCTGGGTTAGGTAACCGTTTATCAGGTAGCTCATCTCTTACAGTTTTTCGCCAATCCGCCGGAAGGGTGCTATTGATGTGAACGAAAGTTTTTTCTTTAAAACTTGTTCCCATCAACTC
>JAAEPP010000828.1 GCA_024232495.1 Flavobacteriaceae bacterium | reverse complement strand
TGGTATTGGGTGGAAATCAACAATTTTTATTATGAATGAGCTAAAAGTCTACAAAAGGATAAAAAAAAATAAAAATATCAAATTTAATAAAAATTTCCTCAAAGGGTCCCTGAGGACTAGTTTGAGAACCCCTGATCTAGACAGTTATGAACACAATGAAGATTGCTAGGAACAAATTAGTTCACTCATAACCTATCTGTTTAGCTATACAATATTGTAGTTTAGTTAAATATATCCAAAATATTAATTTTATATTTATATAATGATATGTGAAAAAGCTATATTGTGTCATCCCTTTCATGGCACAATGATGAGGGGACGTTGTGTTGTGTTAAATATTGGAATCCAGTCTGACTGCAGCTGCAAGATTACATAATATACTAGTACCAGGCAATTAAACATAACTAAATGTATTTTACCATTTGTTAAGACTATACTGTGTGTTTTATTCCAATGACAAAGCAATATTCTGTGCATTTGAGCATAGTTTTGCAAGTTTTCCTGGCCAATAAAACGATTTAGAATACCAGATCTGTCATTATTGTTCTGATGCCAAGGCACTACTATCATCTTCGGAGCTGCCTGGAATAAGAAGTGACTTGGATGGAAATCCTTCTGTGATTTAATAATCGAGCCGGGTCGTTTATTTGAACCTCCATAGTACTTTTAATGCACTGAGGTTCGTAGGTCTAATTTATTAACTTTTTTTTAATCTATATTGAGTATAACATTGTCTATGCATATGGAAAATGGTTTTATATAATCGAATCTTCTGCAGGCAACCCTTTATGAGGTTG
>JAAEPP010000827.1 GCA_024232495.1 Flavobacteriaceae bacterium | reverse complement strand
GCTGACCTGGCAAAGGAGGAGAGGGGAATGGGACTTAGTAACCTAAGGATGGACATCTGACCACTGCTCCTCTGCAACAGTGCTTGCAAGAGCTCTATCTGTATGATCGGGGTGGGTTTGGGGAGCATGTGTTCCTCTATCTGAACAGTAGCCCTGGACTGACAGGTAAGCTGGGACGATATGAATGCACCAAACTTTTATCCCTGCTTCAGATAGCATAGTGGTTAGAGCGTCATGCTCACGTCCGAGGGGACACGGGTTCGATTCCCGGCCGGGTCAGTGTTCAAAATGCAGGTTCCTGTGACGGGGAACTGTAAGCAAGTTACTTTGCTGCATAGAGCCAGTGTGTAAAGACTGAATGGCGAGGAGGAGATGTCCCATCTACCTATTACTCCATCACTGGTGACCACTTTCACATGAATTTGGTACTCCTGCATTCGTGCAGTTCGGGGGGCCGGGGGCCCCAGGGTTTGGAGCACAGACCCGAACCATCGTTAGCCCGGGCGCCCGGCAGTGTGGCGGTCCTGAGAGAGGTCGTCGACCTCAGGATACGGGCTCGGTGGGCTGACCTGGCAAAGGAGGAGAGGGGAATGGGACTTAGTAACCTAAGGATGGACATCTGACCACTGCTCCTCTGCAACAGTGCTTGCAAGAGCTCTATCTGTATGATCGGGGTGGGTTTGGGGAGCATGTGTTCCTCTATC
>JAAEPP010000826.1 GCA_024232495.1 Flavobacteriaceae bacterium | reverse complement strand
ATGGACAAAACTGGTGTAATACATATAATTACAACGTTTTAGAGGAAACGGAATCGTTTTATTCCATGCAAAAGGCGCCTTTTATAAGAAATTAAGGTGAACTCTTATTGCGGAGCTAAGTTTTCACTAAGTTTCATGGGGAACTATAAGAAACCCTTGGTGTAATAAGTTTTAGGCTGTTCTCATGGACAGAACTGTTGTAAAACGTATGTTTACAACGTTTTAGAACAAACGGAATTGTTTTATTCTATGCGAAAAGCTTACTTTTAAGAAATTAAGGTTAACTGGCATATAGATCTTGAAAACATTAACTTCTTTTGCGGCAGCAGTCCTTGAAGATGGTGGACGTGTTGAGTAATGATTTTGTTAAATTTATGCTGCTTGTAGCTTTGCACGTAAAGAATCCTGTTTTGTATCATCAGATACGTTTGGACTGTCCATAGAAGAAAAAGATTTTGTCAGTGGCAAAGATACTCTTGATTCTGTCAAGTCTTTGAAATTCAAGAGGAGGAAAGTTTACTTTCGGCGTACGATGCTCCAAGCAAAGTTTATTTGCTCTATAAATCCTGATGTGTGGTGAAGCGGAACGCTGCCCTGGGCATTCAAATCAATATGATTGTAGCAGAAATCAGAAATATCCCTAAGTTAAATACCTTATTGCAAAAGCGCAGGTTAAAAATTTTGCAGCAAAACACCAGAGGTTTGCCTAAAAACATGACCTTTATTTCTGAAATCTTCGAAAGTTTTTGTGGCATAGATATTTTGGCCCTCCGTGAGACACATATCGACCAAAAGAGTGTTGAAATTGCTTCATCGCTGTTTGAAATTCCTGGATATTCATTTGTTAGTCGCCCGCAAACAGGTGTAAAAGGAGGAGGCGTAGCTGCCTATATTTCTGAAAGTTTAAAATTGGATCAAAGCGAGGACCTAGAGATGGAAGAGATTGAAGTTATTTGGCTTGAAGTTACACCCAAGAAATTGGTGGTTCCCTTGTTGCCATTGGTTACTGCCCCCCAGACATGTCAGAATATTTGAGAAAAGATTTTGAAGTACTTTTGAATAGGATACTGACAAAAACTTTAGATAAATCAAAGGAAAAAAGTAAGACCATTTTAATCATATTCAATAAATTCTAGGGTTTTAGATATATGT
>JAAEPP010000825.1 GCA_024232495.1 Flavobacteriaceae bacterium | reverse complement strand
TTTATCATTTTGAAAATGGTTTTTTGGATCTATGGAAAACAGACAGGTGTTCTGTTTTATAAACATTATTCTCCGACCACTCGATCATGGAGAAAATGGGTGTGACAGACAGACACACACACAGACAGACAGAATTCCTCAAATGTAGACGGGCAAACATTTTGTTACTCAGGGACACTTCTGCACATGTTTTTTTGATATTTTCTGATAAATTTAGAAAGCAAACATTGCATATACTCGGATGTAAGGCATGGATTTTGTAAGCTTTTAAGGTATGCATTTCAAAAATATTGATTTATAAATGACAACCAGGTCATTTAGCCATATTTAGTTTGCGTTACTCAGGGACATTTTAACTACCACCCTAGTGGATCATCATGTTTAGAAATTAATTACACCCAAAGTTGAAGAGACAACAAATCTCCTAAACTACATATGTCTAATTTGATTATTTCTTTGCCGGAATTAACAACATGGGTCTCTTTTTGGGAAGCAAAATATCAAATAAATGAAGTCTGAACTTTATTTGCAAATGTCCCTGAGTAACGCAGGTTTTGTCCCTGAGTAACGAAATACTATAATGCCTTAATACTCCACCATAAATAGATTTTTCATATAATTTGGCTTATCTCATCAGCAGCCCTGGTAATTCTGGGCAACACATTCTATTTTAAAGAATATTTTTAGTCTGATTTAGTGCATTTATAAGCCTCTGAAAAAGGTGCCAAAACGTGTCCCTGAGTAACAAAATGTTTGCCCATTAGTGTGTTTATCAGTAAATAATTTTTTTCTCATCCAAACGGTTGTGGACCCGGAAAAACTCAACTGATTTCTCCATGACTTACCCATACAATATAATAATGTGTTTCAAACAAAATTAAAATAAAGGGCGTTTTGGAGATCTAGCTCCCAATGGGATGTGAGCAATTTTCCGCTAAAAATTATTTTTTCCCCTATGCATTAT
>JAAEPP010000824.1 GCA_024232495.1 Flavobacteriaceae bacterium | reverse complement strand
GAATACAGGTGTGAATACTCTGCGTCATCTTTACGATGAACTTTAGATTTTGTTTTCAAAAGTCTTCAGAAATTGATTTAATCCACTTGGCAACCTAAAACTTCAAAATGACAAAAGTATTACTTTTTTATGATTTTTACCAAAGATGTTAAAACCTATTTGTAATAATTTCTTTTTGGCCGATTCTTACCAAAGACCACTTCATTAGTGCTTTTATTAGCTCTGATTTGGTTGGTATGATGACTTTGACAGTGTTTTGTCTGGTGTCATCAATAGTGAGTTGGACACTATACCCGATACTATAGATAGTACTATTTTGGATAATTACCTTATACACTTCTTCCAAGGGGTGTATACCACCTTGTTTGCCCACATCTTGTGCTGTTAGCAGTTTCCGTTTTTTGGGCACAAGAGTAGCCTCAGTACTTAGCATTGTACCAGTATTAAATTCAACCCTCCATGAAATACAAAAACCATAGTTGCTAGAAATAAAAGAATCATTAGAAACAGAGTGGATAAGGCATATTGCATTATTCTAGAAATATAAAAGACGTTCTGGTTGAACTATTGCTCCCTGAACAGTCCTGAGGGGATTAAAAGCCTATTTGGAAGAACTTATCTTGGGCCAATTTTTACCAAAACCATGGGATAACCATCAGGCTTCTCTCCAATTTTTTGCTGATTTTGAAGGAAAATCTTTTGATCATTGTATTTGTTCCTATTTGCTACAGAGACTTGGACAGTATTTTTTAGTGTGGCATTACTTGTGAGCTACGCACAATATTTGATACTATAGATGGCTATATTTTTGAATTTTACCTTAAACTTCATCAAAGAGTTGTTTACCACCTGGTCTACCCACCTCTTGTGCCGTTAACAGGTTCCTTTCTTCTTTTGCAACAAAAGCAGCCTTGGTACTTTGCATTTTACCATCAATAAATTCAACCATCAATGAAATACCAAAACAATAGAAGCCAGGAATTAAAGAATCATTAGGAACATATGGGATAGGGAACACTGTGTTATTCTAGAAGAAGACAGTCTGGTTGATGATTATTGCTGTACTAATGCTCAACCATTGCTCCTTGAATAGTTCCGAGTGGATTAATGCCTTTTGTGAACCATTTATTTTTGGCTTTTTTGACAAAAATCACAGGCTAATCATTTGGTTTTATTCGAATTTCTGCTGATATCGAAGGAAAATGTTTTGATAATTTAATGCATTTTTCTAAGGCTTTAAAAACTTGATATTGCTCCTTGAACATTCCTTAGTGTGTTAAAAG
>JAAEPP010000823.1 GCA_024232495.1 Flavobacteriaceae bacterium | reverse complement strand
GTTACAAGATGTTGTTTAGGAGTAAAAGAAAAAGAGAAGAAAATGCAAAGGATAAAAAACACCCTCCATTCAAGGGAATATAGCTCAGTGGTAGAGCATTCGACTGCAGATCGAGAGGTCCCTTGTTCAATCCCGGTTGTCCCCTGATTTCTTTGATTGTTTCAACTTCAGTTTTGAGCAGGGCATGGATATAAAGACCATATACTTCCGTTGTTCCATGAATAACAATATTTGTTCTTCCTGTTCATTTACTGAAGGGGATATAGCTCAGTGGTAGAGCATTCGACTGCAGATCGAGAGGTCCTTGGTTCAATCCCGGATGTGTCCCCTGATTTCTTTGATTGTTTTAACTTCAGTTTTGAGCAGGACATGGATATACAGACTATAAACTTCCGTTGTTCAATGAATAACAAAACTTTTTTCTCTTGCTTATGTGCTGAAGGGGATATGGCTCAGTGGTAGAGCATTCGACTGCAGATGGAGAGGTCCTTGTTTCAATCCCAAGTGTCCCCTGATTTCTTTAATTGTTATATATTCAGTTTTTAGCAGG
>JAAEPP010000822.1 GCA_024232495.1 Flavobacteriaceae bacterium | reverse complement strand
GCGTACTTTATCAGAAATTAAGGTGAAATCTTATTGCAGGGCTAAGCTTTCACTAAGTTTCATTAAGAACTATTAAAAAACCCTCGGTTTAATAAGTTTTAGGCTGTTCCCATGAACAGAACTGTTGTAATACGTATGTTTACAACGTTTAAGAGCAAACAGAACCGTTTCATTCGATGGGAAATGCGTACTTTATAAGAAATTGAGGTGATCTCTTATTGCGAGACTAAGTTTTCACTAACCTTCATGGGGAACTATAAGAAACCGTTGTAGTAATAAGTTCTAGGCTGTTCCCATGGACAGAACTCTTTTAATACGTATGTTGACAACGTTTTAGAGCAAACAGAACCGTTTTATTCCATGGAAAATGGGTACTTTATAAGAATTTGAGGTGTTTTTCTGACTGGAAATTGAATACCCTAGGATTGTCATAGACCTATGTTTGATGTTTGAAGAGCCTTTTGTCTGAAGAATTATATAATGAACCCTCATTATGAATGCATACAATTTAAAATGAATCTCTACAAACAGGAGTACATCTGTCTGATTTACTGCTTCATGCCATTTAAACAAATTTACCATCTCTGACAGAGTTCATATTTAGGCAAAGATTAACCATACT
>JAAEPP010000821.1 GCA_024232495.1 Flavobacteriaceae bacterium | reverse complement strand
TCTCTTAACCTTTGGCCTTGAATTACAGAGAACAAATTCTCTTCTCACACTTAGTGACAGGTCTGAAGTTTGTTCTCAAACGCAAACCAGTCCATGCCCGGAGACACGTGCGATCGCACGTGCACGTGCCCACACACGTGCAAAACAGTTTACACGAGCGAAAAATTGCACTTGCTAACGATACTTTTACCTGCCCATCGCACGTGCTAAAAATTTTTCAGTGCAATTATCTTTTCAATCGACATAATTTTCCAAATCCTCCTTCTCCTCAAATTATCTTTTCCCATTATAATCTTTATAAATATGAAACAAATTTTCTCGACAATTCCCTTGCAACAGCGCTTGTTTTTGATTCAGGCGCAACAAATAGCCTGGAAGCCAATGCAAAGCTAGCGACGAAAGCGGCGCTCTCTATTAGTCATCATAGCGTCGTGACACTTTTATCTCTGTCTGACTGGAATTTCATCAGTTGCGTTGCGTTTGCGAAGAGATAAGATCAAAGTAGAAGAATTGAAAGATGTCAGCGACCTTCTCAAACAAGAAAAGAAATCAATTTGAGCACTCTACCTTCGTTTCATGGGGTAAAGAGGCAGTGATTTGCCATAAAAAAGTTTAGTCACAAGGAAAAACGTATACGTTGTGAAAGTTTGGTGTAAAATAACAACAACAACACCAGTTAAAGCAAAGGTGAATGAGTTTTTGACGAAATTGAGTTCATATCAACGTTTGTGTCTTGTTTGCACTAACGTTGATGTGCTAGAGCTAATAACTTCAATTTTTAAAAGTTTTCGAAGGCGTAGGCTTGCTAATCAGTCATTCAGTG
>JAAEPP010000820.1 GCA_024232495.1 Flavobacteriaceae bacterium | reverse complement strand
ATTATGGAAGTCCCTAATACACCTGAAACACTTTCACCGTTGGTAACTACAATTCCTTTACAATTACTATCGTATCATATAGCGTTAATGTTAGGTAGAAATGTTGATCAGCCTAGAAATTTAGCAAAAGCTGTTACGGTGGAATAGTTGTGGAGGGTTTTAAAAATTCTTACTTAGTATAAACTACATAAAGTTATATAACTGGTTTTAAGTCTAGTTTTTTTGTTTACCGCGTTAATATCTTAGATTTTATAAACTATCTTCTTTTGTTTTAGTAGAAGTTTCGTTTCCCTCTTTATCGTAACTTATTTCTTTTTTAATGATATTTAATTGATTCCCTTCTTTACTTAAAATTTCTTGGATCATATGCCTTTTCCTTATCATACCCCCGTTTTTATAAAATCCTTCCCAGATTAAATCACCTACTTTAGCTTCAGAAAAATCTCTATACCCTATTTGGGTTATTACATCGATGTTACCATCTCCATTATGAGAAATTCCTTGTACTCTTTTTTTAAAAATTCCTTTTTCATAATAATAATGTTTTGGCCCATACCTATTGATTTTTAAACCTATTCCAGTGAATGGCTCATCTAAATAGGTGTACAATTTTAATTCCTTGTCAAATTTTACTAATTTATTTGCAACTTTTTCATGGTTTTCTACGCAAGATTGAAGATTAATCATCCCTGCTAGAAATAAACACACGAAAACAACAGACTTAAGTAATTTCATTTTTGTTAAATATTTTTAGTTTAATAAAGTATAAGTACTAGCTGGCTGGTTGAATGACTTTTTGGAATTTCTCCCATTCTGAATAAAAATCGTTTATTTCATTTTTAGATTTTTTTAAATAACTGAGGTCATACACTTTTTTTTTGGGTAAACTTTTGTCTTTTTTCATGGTTTGATTTTTCTATAAATCAATATTATGATATTATTTTACTACAGATCCGAAATTTTAGGTTAACAAAGCGTATACACCTAGATACACCTATTTAATTTTATTATCTTTACACCTAGATACACCTATTTAATTATTGTATATTTAAACATGATTTACAAGAAAGTAATTTTATATTTAATTTTTTCTTCCTTTCTTTTTAAAGGAGTTTCTCAGAATCCAAAAATCATTGATACTCTTAAAATCCACGAACAAATTAAACAATTTGACATCAATAAAGATGTTTTAAGCTTTGGTGAATTTTTTTTTAGCGATATTGTTTTTAAAAATGATTCTACTCTTTTTTACAATCCTAATGGAACCCTTCATCTATTTGAAATACAGTTAAGTGAAACCCCTAAGGTTTCGAAACTTTCAAACAGTATTTACCATGGACATAATTTTAATAGAACTTTATTTTTACATAATGATATTTTGTATAGTTTTGGAGGACAGGGTTTGTTTAATACCAGTCCTGAGTTAATTCATTATGATTTCTCGCTTAAGGGATGGTTAAAAAGTGATATTAAAAATTATCCGTTTGATGCACAAAAAGTTTTAAACTCTTGGGTAATTGACAATAAACTTATGGTTTTTTTAAGTCATTATTCTGAAAATGAAAGTCATATGTTTTCAGGTGGAGAATGTGATTATAGCTTTGGGGAAATCGACCTTAATACTCTTCAATATGTTAACCTCTTTGAATTTGAAGGGAGCTTCCCAGAAGTTTTATTTCCAACGGGAATGGGTTTTTTAAAAGGAAATTACTGGTATGACTCTGATTATTATTCCCTACATGGATATTACCAACAAGATGGTATAATTGATTATAGATTGTTTGACAAGACCACAGGCTCTTTTAAACGTACTTCTACACTAGATGCCTTGAAGCGTGTTGACGGGATATCATATAT
>JAAEPP010000819.1 GCA_024232495.1 Flavobacteriaceae bacterium | reverse complement strand
TCAGGGGCTAATTGAGGCATGGAGTGGGTGGGTGGGAGAGCTGAATGCGGTGCCCGTAGCTGCTAAAGAGAAATGGCATTGGAAACCACGCTTTCTTCATTTTTATACCCGCATGAAACAGAGGCTGCACGACCAAAAAGGGTCAGCCAATCGCCTGTCGCCACATAACCTTCCAATTGAAAACGAGACAACCGAATAATTGTTCCCTACAGGGCGCCCTTTGGGTATTAACTTGGGTTAATTAGTATTAACCCTCATTTAATCCCCTCAGGAAGAAATGGGCAAAACTGTGCGTTGGGCCCGAAACTGCCTGAGAATATATTAATATAGCAAGTCGGTGATTGGAGAACGAATTCATTCCGGCCCAAAGCACCTGTCCATGACCTCAGGGGCTAATTGAGGCATGGAGTGGGTGGGTGGGAGAGCTGAATGCGGTGCCCGTAGCTGCTAAAGAGAAATGGCATTGGAAACCACGCTTTCTTCATTTTTATACCCGCATGAAACAGAGGCTGCACGACCAAAAAGG
>JAAEPP010000818.1 GCA_024232495.1 Flavobacteriaceae bacterium | reverse complement strand
TGATGTAAATGTAGTACATGAACAAGGTTTAAGAAGTGCAACAGATACAGATACTTCAAATGTAGTAAGTGATACATTTAGTATTAACTCAACAGATGCAATTTCAAGTGCATTAGTAGGAACAGGTGCTAACCAAAAAGAGTTAGTAGGCTTTGACTTTACAAGTGGAACAGTAGATGTAACAACTACAAACGGAACTATTAGTATTACAAACTATGATGCAGGAACAGGTATCGTATCTTATACGTACACAGTAGATGCAAACCAAACACATGCAGATGCAGATGGTAATAATGAGATTACAGATGCAATCGCATTACAAGTTACAGATAGTGATGGGGATGTAGGTAATGGAACTCTTAATATAAAAATTATAGATGATGTACCAACAGCAGCAAATGATACAGCTTCAACAGCTGAAGATACTCCAGTAACAGTAAATGTAGTAGCAAATGATGAACAAGGTGCAGATACAGCAGTGATTACAGCTGCATCAGTAGATGCTGCACAAGGTACAGTTACATTTAATGCAGCAACTGGGGAAGTTACATTCAATCCAAAAGATGGATTCGAAGGTGATGCGACAATTTCGTATACAATTACAGATACAGATGGAGATCCATCAACTGCAACACTTAAAGTAACAGTAGCACCAGATGGTGTACCAACAATCACTCCAAAACCTCCAGTTACAGGAACAGATCCAGATGCACCAGATGTAGATGATGTAAATGTAGTACATGAACAAGGTTTAAGAAGTGCAACAGATACAGATACTTCAAATGTAGTAAGTGATACATTTAGTATTAACTCAACAGATGCAATTTCAAGTGCATTAGTAGGAACAGGTGCTAACCAAAAAGA
>JAAEPP010000817.1 GCA_024232495.1 Flavobacteriaceae bacterium | reverse complement strand
TTTGCATCATAATCCTATTTAATTCCTGTGGAAGTCAGACTAGCGAAACTTCAGGTATTTACACCTACCAAATAGAAGATTATAATGGGATCGGAAAATGGTATATGGGGCGTGAAATTGCCTCTGTAATGGGATTTGAGGGAATGGAATGGCTGGAACGTCCCGAACGAGAATCTGAGGAAAACGTGAGTACTTTAATTAAAAACATGAGTATTGATTCTGAAGATATTGTTGCTGATATTGGTGCTGGAACAGGCTATCACACTTTCCGTATGGCTTTAAAAGCAAAAAGTGGATTTATTTATGCTATCGACATTCAAGAAGAAATGTTATCAGAAATCAGCTCGAGAATTAATAAAGGCTATTTAAAAAATATAGCACCAATTCTCGGAACTGAAACCAATATCAATTTAGCCGAAAATTCTGTCGATAAAATTTTATTAGTTGACGTTTACCATGAGTTTAAGTATCCTTATGAAATGATGAAATCCATCAAAACGGCACTTCGTCCTAATGGGAAAATTTTTATGGTAGAGTATCGCGGTGAAGATCCTAGAGTTCCTATTAAAAAAATTCATAAAATGACCGAGAAACAAGTCGTGAAAGAAATGAAAGCAATTGGATTAAAATTAAAAGTTAATATGGAGAACTTACCTTGGCAACATTGTTTAATTTTTGAAATTGATGAAAATTTTAAATAACAAGTTAAATTAAAGTGAATCAAAAAAAACAAAAAATTCATATTATCGGCGCTGGTGTAAGTGGTCTTATTGCTGCTACTGTACTAGAAAATAACGGATATCATCCAATTATACTCGAATCTACTGATCGAATAGGAGGAAGGGTAAAAACAGATTGTATCTCAAATATATATATGGATCATGGTTTTCAGGTACTTTTAACTGCTTATCCATTTGCTCAAAAATATCTTGATTACAAATCATTAGAATTACAAGAGTTTTTGCCAGGAGCAGTGCTATTTAAAAATAAGAAAAAAATTACCATAGGGGACCCATTAAGAGATTTATCATTATTAATTCCAACACTTTTGGCATCAGTAGGTACGCTATCTGATAAATTCAAAATATTAAAATTAACAAATCGATTAAAAAGAAAAAAGATTTCTGAAATTTTCGAAGAACCCGAATTCACAACCTTAGAATATTTAAAAAAAATTGGTTTTTCTGATCAAATAATTGATGATTTTTTTAAACCATTTTTTGGAGGTATTTATCTCGAAGATGAATTAAGTACCTCAAGCAGAATGTTTGAATTTGTTTATAAAATGTTTGGAGAAGGTAAAGCAACCATCCCAAAGAACGGTATTGTCGCGATTCCTAATCAATTAAGGGATAAATTAAAAAACACTCAATTTAATTTTAACACATTGGTAGAGTCAGTAAAAACGAATGAAATTAAACTCCAAAATTCCATTACTATTAAAAGTGATTTTACAATAATTACATCTGGAGCGAACTCGCTGATTTCTAATTTATCGAGTAATTCAATTAAATGGAAATCTTGTCAAACTTTATATTTTTTAACATCTGAACGAGTCATAACAAAAAATTTAATTGGTTTATCATCAATTTCAAAATCATTGATTAATAATATTTACTATTCAAAAAAAATAGACCACACTGAAAATTATTTACTTTCTGTCACTGTAATTAAAAAACATCAACTTAATGATTCAGTTCTCATCATAGCGGTTAAAAAAGAACTCATTGAAATTTTTGGAATTTATAAAACTAAATTTTTAAAACTTTACAATATTAAAAAAGCACTTCCAAATTTAAATAAGCTTCAGTATGAAATGCAGCCATCAGAGACACAACTACTACCAGGAATTTACTTAGCAGGCGATGAGCAGCTTAATGGTTCACTAAACGCTGCAATGATTGCTGGCGAAAGAGCAGCCTTAGCCGTAATCGAATCAATCACAAATTACAAAGTATAAATGTACTATAATTAATATTATGTCAAATAAATTATTTTAATATATCCTATCCTCTTTTAATAATTAGATTATTTTTGTTCTCATGCAAACACCAAAAGTTGCCAAATTTGAATTTATAGCCCTAATGGCTTTTTTAATGTCTGTGGTAGCTCTTGCTATTGATGCCTTATTGCCAGCCTTAGACATTATTGGTAATTCCTTAGATACACAAGAAAATTCTGATCATCAATTGCTTATAACAATGATTTTCATTGGTTTAGGCGTTGGACCTCTTTTTTTTGGCCCCTTGTCGGATAGTTTAGGTCGCAAACCAATGGTTTTTGTAGGTTTTGGTATCTTTATTTTAGCCAGTTTTTTCTGTGTTTATTCCAATTCATTAGAAATAATGGTCTTAGGTCGAATTCTACAAGGCTTTGGTCTCTCTGCTCCTCGTACCATTAGTGTAGCAATTATTAGAGATTTATATTCAGGTGATTATATGGCAAAAATAATGTCCTTCGTAATAGTTATTTTTTTATTAGTTCCAATCATTGCACCAGCAATAGGTAAGTTTATATTAGATTATTTTAATTGGGAAGCTATTTTTATTTTTCAGATCATATTTTGTCTACTTATTGCTTTTTGGTTTTGGAATCGTCAAGAAGAGACTTTAAATCACAAAAATCGAATTGCTTTTAAAATTAACTTATTTTCTCAAGGATTTTTAGAATTAATACGCTACAAAACAACTATTGCTTACACATTAATTTCAGGTTTTATTACGGGGTCGTTTATGGTTTATTTGAGTACTTCTCAACAAATATTTCAAGAACAATATGGCTTAAAAGAAGCCTTTCCATATATATTTGCTGGGCTTGCAACTGCTTCAGGAAGTGCGATTTTATTAAATGGTATTTTTGTAGTAAAATATGGTATGAAAAAAATGATCCATGTTTCTCTTATTGGTTTTTTCATCATATCTATCTGCTACAGTATTTTATTTTTTAATTCAGTGAATCCACCAATTAAGGTTATTCTGTTATTTTTTTCACTTCAATTTTTCTGTTTAGGGTTTCTCTTTGGTAATTTACGAGCTATTGCAATGGAGCCTGTTGGTCATATTGCAGGAATTGGAGCGGCTATTACTGGCTTTATTTCAACGCTAATGGCAGTTCCAATAAGTATTTTTATTGGAAAATTTGTTACGATTACCGTACTTCCTATATTTATTGGATTTTCAATTTGTTCTTTTCTATCTATACTTATTGTATTGATGCTAACAATAAAGGCATCTCAAAAAAAACTAGTCTAAAAAACGGTAATATCCAGTCTTTAAGTAGGCTCCTTCCTTAAAATTAATTGGATGATCTATATCATGCTGAGTGGTTTTTACTAAAAAATAATCACGAGGAACTGTGTCTAGAGCTTCTTTGTTGATGGCTAAAAATTCACTTGCTAAAACTCTGGAAGAACAAGATGCCAAGACCAACAATCCATTTTTTGATGTTAAGTTAGCTCCTAATAAAGCTAATTGTTTATATTTCTTCTTTGCAATTTCGATTTCATTTTTATTTTTTGCAAAGGACGGAGGATCTATAATTACGACATCAAAGGTTCTTTTTTTTGAAATGAAATTTTGTAAAATTTTAAAAGCATCACCAACTAGGGTCGTATGATTTCCTGTAAAATTATTCAGCTTTCCATTTTGAACCGCTAATGTTAATGCTTGTTTACTAATATCAATACTGGTTACTTCTTTTGCTTGATTAGCTAAGGCATGTACCGAAAATCCACCAGCATACGAAAAAACATCTAACACCGTCTTGTTTTTAGATAATAGGCCCACTTGTTTTCGGTTTTCACGATGATCTAAAAAATATCCCGTTTTATGACCTTTGATGACATTTGCTGAAAAATGGATGCCATGTTCAATAAAAGGAATATTAGCATCAGTTAATGTTCCATAAATAACCTGTCCGTCCTCGGTGTTATAGCGATCTTTTAATTGCTGAAGTGAGCGACTTAATCGAAGTACAGCTGTCGTTGTATCACTTACAGTTAGCAGATGCTCCGTTATTATTTTTAAATACGGAAACCAAATACTTGAATATAATTTAACCACTATCACTTTGTGATAAACATCAGCAATTAAGCCTGGAAAGCCATCATTTTCTCCAAATAAAAAACGATAACTATTTGTATTTGTTTTTAATAAAGGGATACGTAATTTATACGCTTCATTTATTTTATTTAAAAAAAAAATAGAATCTAGTAGTACTCCCCCACCGTGATGTAACATTTTAATACAAATTGGGGACATAGAATCATACAGTCCAACACCAATAACATTATTTTTATCACGCCCAAATATGATTGCGATATCTCCTGAGGAGGCTTCTTTATTAATTTTTTGGATACTATTCGTAAAAATCCATGGATGCCCGTTTTTTACATTACGTTCACCAACAGCTGTTAGTTTTACAGCTAGCCTATTTGGTTTTATTTTTATAGAAGGTAAAATATTAATAAGCTAATAATTCTAACAAATCATTTTTAAATTTATTTTTTGGTAAATAATCAGCTTCTAAATTTGCGGCAAATGGAATGGGGGTATCTAAACTTGCAAGTCGCTTAACTGGAGCATCTAATTTTTCAAAACAATTTTCCATAATCATTGCAGCTATGTCTGAGGCGATACCTCCAAACATAGAATCTTCTTGAAGAATCATAACTTTCCCTGTTTTATTTACAGAATTATAAATAGCATCGGTGTCTAAAGGTGCTAGAGATCTTAAATCTATTAAATCAACCGAAATATGTTTTAACTCTTTGAGGGTATCTAAGGCCCAATGTACTCCAGCACCGTATGTGATAACAGAAACATCATTCCCCTCATTTATTAAAGAAGCCTTCCCTAATGGAAGCGTATAATAGTTGGTTGGAACATCCTGTCGAATACTACGATATAGCGCTTTATGTTCAAAAAATAAAACAGGATTTGGGTCCTCAATACTAGTAGCTAAAAGTCCTTTTGCATCATACGGAAAAGCAGGATATACTACTTTTAGTCCGGGTGTATGAGTAAACCACGCTTCATTGGTTTGACTATGAAAAGGCCCCGCTCCCACTCCTGCTCCACAAGGCATACGGATAACAACATCCGCTTTTTGATTCCATCTATAATTTGATTTAGCTAGTAAATTGACTATTGGATTAAATCCTGAGGTAACAAAATCAGAAAATTGCATTTCCATCATTGCTTTGTAACCATTAATAGATAATCCCATAGCTGCAGAAACAATAGCAGATTCACAAATGGGAGTGTTTCTTACTCTATCCTTACCAAATTCCTCTAAAAACCCATCTGTTATCTTAAATACACCTCCATAGTCAGCGATATCCTGCCCCATTAAAACTAAGTTGTCATGTCGCTGCATTGATTGCCTTAAACTCTCAGAAATTGCATCTACTAAACGTAGATTATTAGATTCATTATTTTCCTTAATCTCTTTATATTCAAATTGATGAAATACATCATTTAACTCATTTGTTGTAGTCGACTCTATGGGAGGCTCAGCAAAAGCAATATCCAATCCGTCCTGTATTTCTTTCATAATAGAAGCTTTACTAACTGCCTCGATTTCATCTGTTAAAACACCTTGAGTTTTTAGAAAAGCTGTATAATTTAATAAGGGATCTTTTAAGTCCCAAGATTGTAACAATTCTTTTGGCACATACTTAGTACCACTAGCTTCTTCGTGACCACGCACTCTAAAAGTTTTAAATTCTAGCAGAACGGGTCGTGGATTTGCACGAACATCTGCAACCAATTCATTTAATTTTGTATAAACTTCTAAAATATTATTTCCGTCAATAATATGAGATTCCATCCCGTATCCATGAGCACGATCAGACAAATTTTCACAATTAAATTGTTGTGATGTTGGAGTAGATAAACCATAACCATTATTTTCAATACAAAAAAGAACCGGTAATTTCCAAACAGACGCTACATTAAGAGCTTCATGTATATCACCTTCACTAGTTCCTCCGTCACCTGTAAAAACTGCACAAACCTTATTATTATTTTTAAGTTTGTTCGCTAGTGCTATTCCGTCTGCCACCCCAAATTGTGGTCCTAAATGGGATATCATTCCTACTATATGGTATTCTTGTGTACCAAAATGAAAACTTCGATCTCTCCCTTTTGTAAAACCATTGGCTTTACCCTGCCATTGCGAAAAAAGACGCTCCAAGGGAATATTCCTACCTGTAAACACGCCTAAATTTCTATGCATGGGCATACCGTACTCGCCTTTGTCTAAAACAGCTGTTATACCAACAGATATCGCTTCTCGACCTATACCACTGAACCATTTTGACATTTTACCTTGACGCAGTAAAACCAACATTC
>JAAEPP010000816.1 GCA_024232495.1 Flavobacteriaceae bacterium | reverse complement strand
TATGTTCGAATCTACTGTTTGACCAACTGATAAATTTTTTATTTTCATTTGAAATTCTTTTAAATTCTAAATTGAAGATTGGCATCGAGTGAAATTTACTTTAATGACAAAATAAAATAGAATTTGTTTAAAAAAAATAAAATAAACAAATTCATTCTAAAAATAAAATAAACTTTGATTATAAAAAGACTTTATTCCAAAAATAAGTTTCATATCGAGGTAGTCTCGATTTCATATTTCCTTGTTCACCCTTGTGGCTTCTTAGATACTGTTGTTAATTCTTGTTAACGTTGTTACCAAATCCTTCCAGACAAATAATTGTAGGTCACGTGATATTTGATGACGTCTCTTTGGTTTCAAATTTATGATGATGATGATGATTTATCCTTTTGTTGATGACGATAGTAATAATCATAATAAACTTAAACCCAAGGAGAGGTCATAAAATATCACATGGCCTAAGATTATTTTCTTCGAGGAACATCTAACTGGATACATACATACACATTTGGGTTTGTGTTTCAGAGTCAGATAAAGGTGCGTGGGGGGCTAGCTAGGTGTGACAGACTTAAGGTCACGTTAAGAAGTCTTCACGAAAGGAGTACAAGGTCTCATGATTGTACATAATCATTCAGAGATAAAACCTGTAAAACCTCTC
>JAAEPP010000815.1 GCA_024232495.1 Flavobacteriaceae bacterium | reverse complement strand
TCGGTGTAATAAGTTTTAGGCTGTTCCAATGGACAGAACTGTTGTAATACTTATGTTTCCAACGTTTTAGAGGAAACGGAATCGTTTTATTCCATGCGAAAGGCGCACTCAATAATAAATTAAGGTGAACTCTTATTGCGGGGCTAAGTTTTCACTAAGTCTAATGGGGAACTATTAGAAACCCTCGGTGTTATAAGTTCTAGGCTGTTCCCATGAACAGAACTGTTGTAATTCGTATGTTTACAACGTTTGCGAGCAATCTGAATTGTTTAATTTCATGCGTAATGTGCATTTTTTAAGAATTTAGTGTGTACTGTTATTGCGGGGCTAAGTTTTCATTTAGTCTTATGGAGAACTATTAGAAACCCTCGGTGTAATAAGTTCTAGGCTGTTCCCATGAACAGAACTGATGTAATATGTATGTTTACAACGTTTCAAGGCAAACAGAATCGTTTTATTCCATGCCAATCGCGTACTTTATAAAAAATGAAGGTGAAATCTTATTGCGGGGCTAATTTTTCACTAAGGTTTATGGGGAACTATAAGAAACGCTCGGTGTAATAAGTATTAGGCTGTTCCCATGGACAGAACTGTTGTTATACGTATGTTTACAACGTATTGGAGCAAACGGAATCGTTTTATTCCATACCAAAGGCGTACTTTATAAGAAATTAAGTTGAACTCTTATGGCTGGAATGAGTTTTCACTTAGTTTTATGGGTAACTATAAGAAAGCCTTAATGTAATAAGTTCTAGGCTGTTCCCATTGACAGAACTGATGTAATATGTATGT
>JAAEPP010000814.1 GCA_024232495.1 Flavobacteriaceae bacterium | reverse complement strand
GTGGACAATGCGACAAATTAAAAAAATGTCACGTTCTGACAGACTAGAGTTTATCGAATATATAGATGTAGGATTAGGTAAACCCGATACCGCTTTATATATAGCCGGTCGCATAATAACCAATAACTTTTAAAAGGATAACAAACAATGAAAACATTCAATCTACATTTTGGCGGCTTTTACTATTCAGTTCACGAACAATTAATTGATAACATGCTAGAAGGTTATTTTTTCGATGATGAAACACAAGAGGAAGGCGACTATTATTCTCTTGATATTAACTACAGGCTTATATTCGCGGAATATTCAAAAGAGTACTTGCAAGCACTTGCAGAAGTTTTAAGAGATGAGCGCAACATTGATATAGATTTTATTTTTGAATCGGTCATTTCACCACGGGAATATAATTTTGAAACTGACACGATACAAACATCTATCAATGATAAAGATTTTAAGAAGCTAGAAGTTTTCAAGACTGATAGTGATTTTATAGAATTTGTTGACGATGCAAGCAAATCAAGATCGGGTTTTATATCATTTTACGATGGCCATGAAGCAGTATTTGCAAAAGATGAAATATTCCTTTCTTATCTCTCGAAATACTTAGACTCTGAACATGATCAAGACGTATTAAATGAGCTTGATCAACAATGTATATACGAATTAAT
>JAAEPP010000813.1 GCA_024232495.1 Flavobacteriaceae bacterium | reverse complement strand
CGTCCAACTCTTGTCGTTTTGTTTACATTCCTAAAAAAACTATTGCTGCTTGAATTTGGCCCACATGTAGTTAGTATCACCAATCCACATGCTTGCAATTGATTTTACAATATGAAGGCAAGATGACTGATTGGTTGAAGGCCCCTGTTGTAGGCATTACAGATTTCGGTGGGGTGGGTTCGAGTCCCACTCCAGACATTTTGTTGACATTTCTATAAAAACTATTGTTGCATAAATTTTGCAAACGTGTAGTTAGTATCACCAATCCACATGCTTGCAATGGATTTTACAATATAAAGGCAGGATGACCGATTGGTTGAAGGCCCCAGTTGTAGGCACCAGACACTTTGATCGGGTGGGTTCGAGTCCCACTCTTGTCATTTTGTTGACATTCATATAAAACCTATTGCGGCTTGTATTTTGCACACATGCAGTTAGTATCTGCTACCCTTATGCATGACATTGATATTAGAGTATACAAGCAGGATGGTCGAAAGCTCTAAGGCACTGGTTTTTTGCACCAGTCACTTTGGTAGCGTTGGTTCGCGTCCAACTCTTGTCGTTTTGTTTACATTCCTAAAAAAACTATTGCTGCTTGAATTTGGCCCACATGTAGTTAGTATCACCAATCCACATGCTTGCAATTGATTTTACAATATGAAGGCAAGATGACTGATTGGTTGAAGG
>JAAEPP010000812.1 GCA_024232495.1 Flavobacteriaceae bacterium | reverse complement strand
TATTATTACAACGGTTTCTTATAGTTCCCCATGAAACTTAGTGAAAACTAAGCCCCGTATTAAGAGTTCACCTAAATATCTTTTAAACTACGCATTTCCCATTGAATAAAACGGTTTAGTTAGTTCTATAACGTTGTAAACTAACGTATTACATCTGTTTTGTCAATGGTAACAGCGTAGAACTTATTATTACAACGGTTTCTTATAAAACAAAACGTGTACAATTCCGTGATGAAAAAATGACTAACAATTTGATGGGCTGGTCAAAAATGACTGCAAAGGTAAGAAACTGACAGGAAAGTATCCAAGTATCTTTATAAAAAAGTGTGTAATCTAGATCAAAAATAGATTTGTCAATAACAAATAGATAACATTGACTAACAACAAATAAATGGTTTATCTCCTTTTTCGTGAGAATAAGTAACATAAATATGCTAAGCACACATGGCTGTCTTGCGACAAAGCCTTTCCTTGGTTTGAATTATATGCAAATCTTACCATTATCTTGCATCTTTGCATTAATCCTCTTATACTCATTCTTGAGGGTTTATGAAAATCCCCATTTAACCAAACATACACTCAAGTTTTTGTTAGTAACTTCAATATTTGCGGAATGCCTATTACATTCTGGCAAAATGTGAAGCTCATTTTCTTATGAAGTTTGC
>JAAEPP010000811.1 GCA_024232495.1 Flavobacteriaceae bacterium | reverse complement strand
TACATTCTGTTTTTTTATAAGAACAATTTTATAAGAGAACCAGCCTCAAATTTGGCCAAAACTTAAGAAAGAGCTAAGAACAAACTGAAGCTGACTATTTTTGGCTCAATGTGGAAGTTTTATGAAATAACCGCAAGACTGAGAAATAATTACAAAACAAGTAGATTGCCAACACACAGATAATCTAAGATGGTCAATAGAATCAAACTTTTCAACAATTAACACTACTGATAGCAAACAAGGCTTTCCAACCATTGTAAAAGTAAGAAAAATTTAATAACATTTCAGCCAGTTCTTATATAAAAAAAGAGTGTATATGCCCCCTCTATGAATGAATCTATGGGTGTAAATTACATTTCAGATAGAAACAACATACTTTTTTACAGCTTATCTACCCTTGGAGTGTTAGAAAAGCCCTTTTGAGCAAACAAGTAAATGGATTTTTAGATATGACGTCATCAACATGGATGACGTCATACACATTAGATTTTGCTTACGTCAGCAAATGTAAATAAATTATACATCATTCGAAAGCTCTCATTAAGAGAAAGCTAATGATGTCTCTTGCACCATTGTAAACGCTATATCATCAGAAATATCGACATTTAACATGAAACAAAATGGCGGTCTTGGCCTAAAATAGGCCTAAAACAGCTCTGACTAAAATTTGCTTGGATGGGCCAATGAAGTAATTTGAAGAACTCCAACCTGTGCAATCATCATCAGCAAGGTTCAAGGTATGTTTTAAACCAAAAATTAAATTGCCCGCAAAAATTTCCAGTGTACACCTACTTTTGACCCCGTAGCTTCTTG
>JAAEPP010000810.1 GCA_024232495.1 Flavobacteriaceae bacterium | reverse complement strand
GTTGAATATCCTTTAGTGAAAATGGAAATTTCAAGTAAATCACATACTTTTTACAATGGAAAGAAAAAATTAATTAATACTGCTTGACGTATCGATAAGTTTAAGACCAAATACGCAATATTTAAGAATTACCTATCTTATAATAATATTTTTACAAGCCTTTGAGAAATCAAAGGCCTTTTTATTTAGCTTTGGTTTTTGTAATCAGAGGTTTTGTTAAAATCTCTAATTTAATTTATTTTATGAATTACATACTTTTTGACGGAAGCGTTCGTAACCAGCTATTACCTTTTACTTATACCCGTCCTGTTGCAGATTTAAGGGTAGGGATACTAACTATTCGTGAAAAATGGGAGAGAATGTTAGGATACACTACGTCTTCAGTTACCGAAGATTATTTAGTTGATAAATTTCCAATGGTAGAATTCAATGACAATGTATTTATAAATGCTTCTATTATTCCTTCAGAGAATTTAGTTAACATGGTTAGCAACCTTTCTGAAAATAAAGCGATCTTTTTAAATAACGAACCTATTGCTTTTTTTGCAAAAAAAGATCAAGAGGTAAATTTTGAAACTTACGATGTTATAGAATACAGCTTCAAGGATATCATTAAAATTGAGCATAATTGGGATATTTTTAAATTTAATGGAGAAGCAATTAAAAAAGATTTTCAATTAGTAACCTCTGGTAGATATTCTCAGCCAATTCCTGAAACTACGAGTGTATTCAACGAATCACAAATTTTTATTGAGGAAGGTGCCGTTTTACCTTTATGTTCTCTAAATGCTACGGATGGTCCTATATACATAGGAAAAGATTCAGAAATTATGGAAGGATCTTTGATTAGAGGGCCATTTGCCTTGTGTAATAATGCTACTATTAAGATGGGGGCTAAAATATATGGGCCCACAACCATAGGTCCTTACTCTAAAATGGGAGGAGAAATTAATAATTGTGTGATTTTTGGATATAGTAATAAAGGTCATGATGGATTTTTAGGAAATTCAGTGGTTGGAGAATGGTGCAATCTAGGTGCAGATACCAACAACTCTAATCTTAAAAATAATTATGCAGAGGTGCGTCTCTGGGATTATGAAACTGAAGGATTTGCTAAAACTGGACTACAGTTTTGTGGATTGATGATGGGTGATCATAGTAAGTGTGGAATAAATACCATGTTTAATACGGGAACCGTAATAGGGGTAAGTGCCAATATTTTTGGCAGTGGCTTTCCTCGAAATTTTATACCAAGTTTTAGTTGGGGAGGGTATTCAGGAATGATTACTTACAAAACTGAAAAAGCATTTGAAGTTGCAAAAGTTGTTATGGAAAGAAGAAATGAGTTGTTTACAGAAATAGATCGTCAAATATTAGAGTATATATTTGAGGAAACAAAGCGTTGGCGTAAAGATTAATTTGATTTTTTAACTCGTTTAAGAACTAGAAAGTTTTGTGGATTAATTCCAAGTCCAGTCACCTTTTTATTTACGAATCGTACTGCCATATCATAATACAGAGGAACCACAGGCGCTTCATTTATTATAATTGAATCCATTTTTTCATACAATAGTTTTCGATTATTTATATTAGAAACAGATAATGAAGATTCATATAAGCTGTCATAAGTGCTATTTTTAAAATGAGTGTAATTGGGTCCATTTGGGGTAAAATTTTTACCATAAAATAGTGATAAATAATTTTCAGCATCAGGATAATCAGCAATCCAACTAGCTCTAAAAATGTCTAATTCTCCAGATGATTTTAGTTGTCTTAGTGTAGAAGGAGGTACCACATCAATGATTACTTTAATACCTATTTTTTCTAATTCTCTCTGAATATATTCACATAAATCTAGATACTGGCTATTGGTTCCAATGCTAATAGATGGATTTTTATTCCCGGATTCTTTGATGTATTGGCTTACTAGGTCTCTGGCTTTTATAGGTTGATAGGTAAACCCGTCTAATTCGTTGAAACCTGGTAATCCCTTTGGGATAAAACCGTGTTTTGCAGGTATTCCAATTCCATTTCTTAAATAAGTTATCATTTTATCACGATTAAAACCGTAGTTGACTGCTTGTCGTATTTTCTTTGATTGAATTTCTGAGGAGTTAGATCCCATGAAAAAACCGAGATATTCAGTGTTTAAATAAGGACTGGTTATCATATTAAATTTATTTTCATATTTTTTTTGAAGCTTTCCCTTAGTGGTTATTAGGTCATCTTTATATGAATTATCTAAACCTGAAATGAAATCTAATTTCCCTTGAACAAATTGAAGAAATTCACTTTGTTTATCTGGTAAAAAAGTAATTGCAATAGCTTCTAAATAAGGGAGTTGCTCGCCCTTTTCATCTTTTTCAAAATAAAGAGAGTTTTTTCTTAATACCAATTTTACATTTTCTTCCCAAAGTTTCATGACAAAAGGACCCGTACCAACAGGATTTGAACGAAAATTATTTCCATAATAATCAATAGCTTCTTTAGGTACTACAGAACAGAAGCGCATAGACAACAATCCTAGAAAAGCTGGGAATGGTTTTTTTAGTTGTATGATAAATGTAGAATTATTCTTGGCGTAAAATTGTTTTACGTTATTTAAAACCCATCTTCCTCTTGCTGCTACTTTTTCGTCTAACAATCTATTAAAACTATATTCAAAATCGTAGGCTGTTGCAATCCTCGTAGAATCTTTATGGTTGTTAGCAAAAACGGTACTTTTATGAAAATAAACATCTTCTCTTAAGTTAAATGTATAGGTTAAGGTACTGTCATTATAATTCCAACTTTGAGCGATATCGGGTTTAACATTCAATTGGCTGTCTAATTGAACTAAACTATTAAAAATTTGATTAGTTGGCCAGATTAACTGTGGGTTACTCGCAAATGCAGGATCTAATGTGGCAATATTACTATGTTCGTTATACTTAAAAACAAGATGATCATTCTCTGTCTCTCGATCATTATGACATGAAAATGAAATCACTAAGCTACTAATCACTGTGATTAAATAAAATCCTTTAATGGTTTTGTTTTTCATCTACTTTTTTGAAATGGATAATAGTTTGTATTTTTGCAGTCCAAAATTAATATGGTCATTTGTCAAAAGTACAAGAATGAATCCTAGAAAAAAAGTCGCATTTTATACCTTAGGTTGTAAACTTAACTTTAGTGAAACTTCCACTATTGCAAGAAATTTTAAAGATGAAGGGTTTGATCGTATAGATTTCTCTGAAAAAGCAGATATGTATGTGATCAATACATGCTCTGTTACTGAAAATGCTGATAAGAAGTTTAAGGATATTGTCAAGCTAGCTCTAAAATCAAATCCAGATGCATTCGTTGCCGCTGTAGGCTGTTACGCGCAATTAAAACCTGAAGAATTAGCGAATATAAACGGTGTTGATTTAGTTTTGGGTGCAACGGAAAAGTTTAAAATTACTGATTATTTAAATGATTTAACTAAAAACGATTTTGGTGAGATACACTCTTGTGAAATTGAGGAAGCAAATTTTTATGTAGGATCTTATTCTATTGGAGATAGAACAAGAGCTTTTTTAAAGGTGCAAGATGGATGTGACTATGTGTGTACTTTTTGTACAATACCACTCGCACGAGGTATTTCTAGGAGTGATAAGTTAGAAAAAGTTTTGTTAAATGCAAAGGAAATATCTGATCAAGGAATTAAAGAAATTGTTTTAACGGGAGTTAATATTGGTGATTATGGAAAAGGTGAATTTGGAAATAAAAAACACAAGCATACTTTTTTGGAACTTATTCAATCTTTAGACAAAGTTTTGGGTATTGAACGAATTCGAATTTCCTCGATTGAGCCTAATTTGTTAAAAAATGAAACAATTAAATTTGTTGCTGAATCCAACACGTTTGTTCCACATTTTCACATGCCTTTACAAAGTGGGAGTAATAAATTATTACGTTTAATGAAACGTAGATATCAACGTGAATTATACAAAGAAAGAGTCCTTGAGATTAAAAAATACATGCCAAATGCTTGTATCGGAGTTGACGTTATTGTAGGTTTTCCGGGTGAAACAGATGAATTATTTTTAGAGACTTATCATTTTCTCAATGAATTAGACATTTCATATTTGCATGTCTTTACCTATTCTGAGAGAGTAAATACGCCTGCCGCTAATATGCAAGGAGTAGTTCCACAAAATATAAGAAAAAAAAGAAGTAAAATGTTAAGAGGTTTATCGGTTAAAAAAAGACGTTCATTTTATGAGAGTCAATTAAATACTTCACATTCTGTTTTATTTGAGAGTGAAAACAAAAAGGGGTATATAAACGGGTTTACTGAGAATTACGTAAAAGTTAAGGCACCTTGGAATCCAATTTTAGTAAATACTAAACAGGAGGTAACACTCACGAAAATTGATGATGATGGCTTGGTTCGTTTTAAATTTTTGAATCAGGAAATAAATTAAATATTAATACCTACCGGTAACAATTTTTTATATTTTCTTCTGTTTTTTCTTAAAAACGAAGCGATTTCAGGACTTGTGGGAACCAAATGAATTCCACGATTTTCAACAATTTTAAAAACTGCTTTAATAAAAATTTCTCTAAATCCTTGATCTTCCATATCACTTGACATTACAAATTTAGTAAGAAAAATTTTACGGTCTTGAAGTGCATATTCAATACGAGCCATTTGCTCTTCAACTTCTAATTCAAATTGCCTTAAAAATTCGTTGTCGTTAATTTCTACATCTTCAATCATAAAATTTGATTTTTTAGATTATTAAATTATACTAAGCCTTAATTCCCGTAGTCGTTGATATTGATCTCTAATTTAATTCTTTTAGGATTATAATCCTTTAAAATGTAAATTTACAAATAATTATTGAGCTAAACCCTATCCAATTGGCAAACACCCCAAAAACCGTTGTTTATTTTGTGCCAGGATTGGCAGCAGGAAAAGAGATTTTTGAGTATATTTCTTTACCAGATCATCTTTATGAGGTTCGCGTATTGGAATGGATTTCTCCTAACAAGAAGGAGTCCATAAAACAATATGCAAAAAGAATGGCTGCTTTAATTATTGAAAAAAATATAATTTTAATAGGAGTCTCTTTTGGGGGAGTCATGGCTCAGGAAATGAGTTTTTTCTTAAAAACAAAAAAAATAATTATAATCTCTAGTGTAAAGTCTAAACATGAGATTCCATACAAATTAAGAATTTTAACAAAAATCCCCATCTATAAACTTATTCCAAATAGATTTCTTGATAACACTAAAAACATCGTAAGATATGGTCTAGGAATAAAAACTAAAAGTAAATTACACTCCTATCAAAAATATCTTTCTGTAAAAGATACTCAATACCTTAAGTGGGCCATAAAACAAATGGTTGGATGGAAAAGAGTAAATGAAATTGAGAATATTATTCATATTCATGGAGATAAAGATCCTATATTTCCTATTAAAAATATAAAAAACTGTATCGTAGTTCCTGGAGGAACACATATCATGCTTATAGTTAAGTTTAAGTGGTTAAACGATAATCTTCCCTGTATTATTAGTGGAGACTATAATGCATGATGGTTAAAAAGTTTTTTATAATTTCAATTGTTTTTTTATTTTGAAAAATAATTTCCTCTTATATTTAAATATAATTTTTTAACAATTTTAGCTTTCATTATATCAACTATGAGATTTTTACCAAAACATTTTATTTTACTTTTTTTATTGGGAATAGTAGTATTACTAATTCAAGCGGTGCAAGAACCTTTGACTGATGCAGTTATTGAAAGAAAGTTGATAAACGATTACAATATTTATGCAATACCTATTCCTGAGAAAATGGATTTTGCTGGTGAAAAGGTGCCTTTATACAACCCAGATATTAGAGAACGAATGGACAGAGAATTATTAGTAAATACCTATTGGCAGTCCAATGGATTATTATTGATAAAAAGAGCAAATAAATATTTTCCAATTATTGAACCTTTACTTAAAGAATACGGTATTCCAGATGATTTTAAATACTTAGCAGTGGCTGAAAGTGGTCTACAAAACAATAGTTCTCCAGCAGGAGCCGCAGGATTTTGGCATTTTATGAAAACTACGGGTAAAGAGTATGGTTTAGAAATTAACTCCTACGTTGATGAGCGTTATCATATTGAAATTGCAACTCGCGTTGCTGCAGAGTATTTAATAAAGGCTAAAAAACGTTTTGGAAGTTGGACTTTAGCGGCAGCATCTTACAATGCGGGTTTTTCAGGAATTATTAGACAGCAAGAGCGACAGCTTGTTAATGATAGTTATTATGATTTATTATTAAATGATGAAACAAGTCGTTATTTATTTAGAATTTTGGCTCTTAAAGAAATATTATCTAATCCCTACAAATATGGATTTAATTATAGAGAAAGTGATTTATATAAACCCATTTCAACCTATAAAGTTAAAGTAGATACCGCTGTTACTAATTTTGCAGTTTTTGCAAAAAAATTTAATATTAATTATAAAATATTAAAAATCCACAATCCCTGGTTACGGGACAATTTTTTAAAAAATGCCTCTGGTAAAGAGTATTTTATAGAAATACCTGAGGAAGGCTATTATAATAATTTAAGATGAAAATGGAATCAACAATTTTAATATCGCTTTTGATTATTGGAGTTTTAGCAGGTATCTTAAGTGGATTAATTGGGGTAGGAGGAGGAGTGATAATGATTCCTTTACTGGTATTTGTATTGGGTTATTCCCAACATGCGGCTCAGGGAACAAGCTTAGCGGTTTTAGCTATACCGGTTACATTTATAGCGGCATATAACTATTATTCTGAAGGATATATTAGTTGGAAATTTGCCTTTATTATTGCTATTGGATTTGTTGTTGGAGGATATTTTGGTTCAAAATGGGCTATTTCAATAGATCAATCCCTTTTAAAAAAAATATTTGGAGTTGTTCTTTTAATTGCCGCTATTAAAATGTTCTTTGGAAAATAATGTTTGTCGAAACTTTCAAAAGAGTGTTTAATCAAACACTTTTATTAGATAATAAATGCCTAAAAGTGAGGCGCCAATAATTAGTAAAATATCAGCACCAGACCAAGACATAAGTTTAAATAAACAGGCAAAAATTGCTACTGAAAGGCCTAAGTTTTTTAGTTTAAGTATCATTATGTTTTTTTAAAATCTTCTTCCACCACGGGCACTACGACCAAATTGTTGTTGAGGTTGTCCAGCTTTTTTCATTTGATTTTTCATCATTTTGATTTGATTGTCCAACATATTATGCTGATCTAATTTTTTAGCTTCGGTCAGAAGTGTTTGTGCTTCCCTTTTTCTGTTTTTAGACATTGCTATTCCAGCTAAATTTAATTTAGCCATCGCTAAATCAGTATCCATAGACAAACCCAAACTTATTGCTTTTTTAAAATATTTTTCAGCTTCATTCATATTTGTTTGGGAAACCATAAGGCCATTGAGGTAGTTATAATATCCTTGTTGTTTTTTTACAAGTGATGCTTCCGGATTTCCTATTTTATCTAACCATTTTTTCGCTCCGGGAAAATCCTCTTTTCTTAATCTTAAGAAGGCTAATAATATAATTTCATTTTTAAAGTAAAGAAAAATAAATATTGAAGAAAGTAAAATATACATGATACCATTACCTATATTTTCTTCAGAAAACTGCCAAACAGCTATTAATACTATTAAAACTGCTAATACTAATTTTAAATTTTTATTGAACATATTGGTTATTTATAGGATGCAAATGTATAAAAACAATTCTAAATATTTTAATATTATGGTTTGTGTAAGTAAAAAATGATTGTATATTTGCGCTCAGTTTTGAGGCAAGTTGTTTTAAGACTTATAAAAGTTTAATATACAGATTTTAAAGATATATAGTAATGAGTAAAAGAACATTTCAGCCCTCAAAAAGAAAAAGAAGAAACAAGCATGGTTTTAGAGAACGTATGGCTTCTGTAAGTGGAAGAAAAGTTTTAGCAGCTAGGAGAGCTAAAGGCAGAAAGAAAATTTCTGTATCATCTGAAACTCGTCACAAAAAATAATGTTAATAAATAAATAAAAAAAAGGTGTTGTTCTTAGAGCAACACCTTTTTTTTATACCCTGTAGTATGTAATTTTACACTGCTAAAAAAAACCGGATTATGCCTAAAAATAAAAACCTTTCATCAATATTAATTATAGGTTCTGGTCCTATAGTTATTGGCCAAGCATGTGAATTTGATTATTCAGGTTCACAATCTTTACGATCTTTGAGAGAAGATGGAATTGAAACAATTTTAATCAATTCTAACCCAGCAACTATCATGACTGATCCCTCAATGGCAGATCATGTTTATTTGTTGCCCCTTACCACAAAATCTATCATACAGATTTTAAAAGAACATCCTCAAATCGATGCAGTATTACCAACCATGGGTGGTCAAACAGCTTTAAATTTGTGTATTGAAGCGGATGAAAAAGGTATATGGAAAGATTTTGAAATAGATTTAATTGGTGTTGATATCAATGCTATAAACATTACTGAAGATAGAGAACAATTTAGAGAATTAATGGGTAGAATAGGAGTGGCTATGGCTCCGCAAGCTACCGCTACTTCTTTTTTAAGAGGTAAAGAAATTGCACAAGATTTTGGTTTTCCCTTGTGTATTCGATCATCATTCACCTTAGGGGGAGCTGGAGCAGCAATAGTTTATGAAGAAGAAGATTTTGACAAACTACTTCGAAGGGGATTAGAAATTTCTCCAATTCATGAGGTAATGATCGACAAAGCAATGATGGGATGGAAGGAATACGAATTAGAGCTGTTGCGAGATAAAAACGACAATGTAGTAATTATTTGTTCAATTGAAAATATGGATCCTATGGGGATACATACTGGAGATTCTATAACTGTTGCACCTGCCATGACACTAAGTGATAGCACTTTTCAAAAGATGCGAAATATGGCGATTAAAATGATGCGTAGTATTGGAGATTTTGAAGGGGGATGCAATGTTCAATTTGCTGTAAGTCCTGATGAAAAAGAAGATATTATAGCTATAGAAATTAATCCTAGAGTTTCTAGATCTTCTGCTTTAGCTAGTAAAGCTACAGGTTATCCAATTGCAAAAATTGCAACTAAGTTAGCTATAGGATATACATTAGATGAGTTAGATAACCAAATTACCAAATCTACTTCGGCACTATTTGAACCAACCTTAGATTATGTTATTGTAAAAATACCGAGATGGAATTTTGACAAATTTGAGGGCTCCGATAGAACATTAGGATTACAAATGAAGGCGGTAGGAGAAGTCATGGGTATTGGTCGATCATTTCAAGAGGCACTTCATAAAGCTACACAATCCTTAGAAATAAAGCGTAATGGTTTAGGAGCAGATGGAAAAGGTTATAAAGATTATACTACAATAATTGACAAATTAACCAATGCGTCTTGGGATCGGGTATTTGTTATTTATGATGCTATCGCAATGGGTATTCCATTAAGTCAGATTTATGATATTACAAAAATCGACATGTGGTATTTAAAACAATATGAAGAATTGTTTCAATTAGAAAAAGAAATTTCAACTTACGATATTAGTTCTATTAACAGTGATTTATTGTTAGAAGCTAAACAAAAAGGGTATGGTGATAGACAAATTGCTCATATGTTAGGATGTTTAGAAAGTGAAGTTTATAAAAAAAGGGATGAATTTAATATTAATAGAGTCTACAAATTAGTTGATACTTGTGCTGCTGAATTTAAGGCTGAAACACCTTATTACTATTCTACATTTGAAAATAAAATGCAGACTAAAGACGGTAAAAGTTATGCGGATAACGATAGTATTGTTTCTGAAAAAAAGAAGATTGTTGTTTTAGGTTCGGGACCTAATAGAATAGGGCAAGGGATCGAATTTGACTATTGTTGTGTACATGGAGTTTTAGCGGCTGCAGAGTGTGGTTATGAAACAATAATGATCAACTGTAATCCTGAAACGGTTTCCACTGACTTTGATACTGCAGATAAATTATATTTTGAACCTGTATTTTGGGAACATATTTACGACATCATCCAGCATGAAAAACCAGAAGGTGTTATAGTGCAGTTAGGTGGACAAACTGCTTTGAAACTAGCTGAAAAATTAACCAAATATGGAGTAAAAATTATTGGGACTAGTTTTGAATCGTTAGATTTAGCTGAAGATCGAGGTAGTTTTTCAAAACTTTTAAAGGAAAACAATATTCCTTTTCCAGAATTTGGTGTTGCCGAAAATGCTGATGAAGCCCTACTTTTAGCAGATCAATTAGATTTTCCAATATTAGTGCGACCATCTTATGTCCTAGGTGGACAAGGAATGAAAATAGTTATTAATAAAGAGGAATTGGTTGAACACGTTGTCGATTTATTAAGAAAAATACCTAACAATAAATTGCTCTTAGATCATTATTTAGATGGAGCTATTGAAGCAGAAGCAGATGCAATTTGTGATGTTGATGGGAATGTCTATATTATAGGAATTATGGAACACATAGAGCCCTGCGGTATACATTCAGGTGATTCAAATGCAACTTTACCAGCCTTCAATTTAGGTGATTTAGTAATGCAACAAATTATTGATCACACCCATACGATTGCAAGGGCATTGAATACTATAGGATTAATTAATATACAGTTTGCAATAAAAGAGGAAAAGGTGTATATCATTGAAGCAAATCCCAGGGCTTCAAGAACAGTTCCTTTTATAGCAAAAGCCTATAAAGAACCTTATGTGAACTATGCCACAAAAGTTATGCTTGGGGAAAAGATGGTAACTGACTTTAACTTCAACCCTCAATTGGATGGTTATGCAATCAAACAGCCTGTTTTTTCTTTTAATAAATTTCCAAATGTAGATAAACGATTGGGGCCTGAAATGAAAAGTACTGGTGAGAGTATATTATTTATTGATAGTTTAAAAGATGATCAATTTTATGATTTATACTCAAGGAGGAAGATGTACTTAAGTAAATAATTTAGGGTTAAATTCATTTAAATTGATATCGAATTAAATAGATAAATATAAAAGCTCTTTGTATTTTATCAATATGAAATAAATTTTTCACTATATTTATTTTTCTAAAATTATATGAATGAAATTTAAATTCTCCTATTCTTTATGTTTTTTTCTTTTTGTCTTATCAAGTTGTACGAATACGACTTATGATGATATCCAACTTAATGAAGATGTAAACTCAGATCTTGTAACTTATCAGGACGTAAAACCAATTATAGATAATAATTGTCTTAATTGTCATAGCAATCCAACTCAAAATGGAGCACCTATGTCCCTAGTTACTTATGAAGAAGTAAAAAACTCTGTTTTAAACAGTAATTTAATTGATAGGATTAGTCGTAACGATGGTGCAGATGGGCTAATGCCTCAAGGCGGTCCAAGATTATCACAAGATTTAATAAATATAGTTATTCAATGGGAGTTAGACGCCCTTTTAGAAAACTAAAAACGATGAAAAAAAATATATTCTTTTTACTTTTATTTATTTTTACGATAAGTTTTAATTATGCACAAGAAAGATTTGCTACAAAATCAGGTATGATTAATTTTGAAGCATCTGTTCCTTCATTTGAGGAAGTAAAAGCAACGCACAATTCGGTGAGTGCTATTTTAAAATCGAATGGAGACTTTGCTTCTTTGGCTTTAGTTAGAGGATTTCGTTTTAAAGTTGCTTTAATGGAAGAACATTTTAATGAAAGTTACATTGAATCTAGTAAGTATCCAAAGGCTACATTTAGTGGAAAAATCAAGGATTTCAATAGTTCCGAATTGTCGGGTGTTCAAAAGGATTATGTACTATTAGGTACAGTTTCAATGCATGGAAAAGAAAAAAAAATAGAAACCACAGTTAATTTAAAAGAAATTGACAATATCATTTATTTAACGACAAGCTTTACTTTAAGACCAGAAGATTTTGATATTGAAATACCAAGTATTGTTAGTAATAAAATAGCAGAAGAAATAAACATATCAACATACTTTGAATTAAGAACAAATTTTTAAAAAATGTCTAAAAAACTCAAATTTGTAGTATTATTCTTTTTTTTATTTTCGGGCACCTATTTTTTATATAATTATCTATATCAAAATCACAGAAATATACAGTTAGAAAAAGCTGAGGTAATAGTTTCTGCTGAAGGTCTAATTGATTTTTTTAAGAAAAATGAGTCAGAAAAAGTTCTAAATAAAACACTTGAAGTCAAGGGATTAATAACTGAGATTGGTTCAAAGAGCCTTACCATAGACCATAAAGTTCAATGCAGTTTTAATTTTGAAATTAAAGATTTTAAAATCGATCAAAAAATAACTGTAAAAGGTAGATGTATCGGTTTTGATGAACTTTTTGAAATTGCTAAAATAGACCAGTCTTCCATTATTAAATAAATTACAAATGAAAAATATAACCTTCTTTTTATTATTATTTCCTTTTATTGTTTTCTCACAGGATGATTTATTAGGCGAACTAAACGAGGAAATTAAAGAAGATAGAAAAGTAATTTCTGTTTTTAAATCATTAAAAGTCGTTAATTTTGAAACTACAAAACTTGCTAATAAGAAAGACTTTTATTTAGTGATTTCTCATCGATTTGGTTCTGTAAAAAACGGAATTGACGATCTTTTTGGTCTGGATCAAGCAGTTACACAATTTAAATTTATATATGGTGTGAATGAATGGTTAAATATAGGAGTAGCTAGATCATCCAATCAAAAAAAATATGGAGTTCATGCTAAATATCGACTAAAATATCAAGAAAAAAATGGTTTTCCTGTTTCCATAGTTGGTTATAATTTAATTACCGCGAATACTTCATTGAAAGACGATGTGTATCCAAATATCAATTTTGAGGACAGGCTTTCCTACACTTCACAATTATTAATATCTCGAAAATTTAATGATAATTTATCTTTATTATTAGCGCCCAGTTTTATCCATGAAAATTTAGCAACAAGAAGTTTTGTTCAAGAAAATGGATCTACTAATTTCTATGATGAAGAAAACAATCAATTTGCTCTTGGTTTTGGTGGACGTTACAAAGTTTCAAAGCGAATCAGTTTAAATATTGACTATGGTTTACATTTAAACAGAAATGAAAATTCAGTATACAATAATCCGTTGTCTATTGGAGCAGATATAGAAACAGGAGGTCATGTTTTTCAGGTACACTTTACGAATGCTCAAGCTATGTTTGAAGAAGGTTTCATTACACAAGCTCAAGGCGACTGGTTAGATGGAGACTTCTTTTTTGGTTTTAACCTTGTACGAGTATTTTAATCAATCTTTGTTAAAATGAGGTGAAGTTTCTTTTTGTACTTCAACTATAAAATACTTAGTGTCTCCCCAAAAAACAAATGATGTATATCGCTCTACATAGGAAACTTTGACATAGTTGCCTTGTAAATCTTGAAGTTTTTCTATTACACTTTTATCTTTATCCAAAATAGAAAAAGAAAATATTTGGGCTCCACTTATACCCTGACTGATTTCACCTTCCCAGGTTTTAAAAATTACGCCCTTATTACTAACTTTAATTAATTCACCAGAACGAGTTCCTCTACTATAGGGAACATAATAAATAAGGGAAAACCAAACAATGGTCATTAAAAGGATTACTACCAATATTATATATAGTATTTTTTTCATAATTTTAAATAATTTTAGATCTTTTTAGGATTGATTCGGGCAATGATTTTTTTCAAATCTCATTTAATTGCTCACAAAGCCTCAACTTATTATACAATCCAACAACTCGTTTATAGCTAACTTTGATAAAAAGGATATTAAGTTATCATACACATGTTATTCAATTAATTTTTAGTTCTGAAACTAATTTAGTTATTTTTTTAATATAAATTGTTTTAATTCATTGTCAAATTCAATTGTTTCAGAGGGAAATAAATTTTCAAAACACCCTAATTTAATTAACATTTCAGGTTTGTCAAAATAGATTTTATCAGTTGTCATTACAATCATTTTGTGAGAAACTTGAATAGCTAAGTCGATTTCGTGGGTCGAAAATATGATAGTTTTTTTCTTTTTATTAGCTAAATCTTTTAATAGTTTTAAAATATACGCTCTATGATAAATATCTAGATGTGTGGTTGGTTCGTCCAATAATATTATTGGAGTGTCTTGAACCAGAGCCCTAGCTATCATTACTCTTTGTAGTTGCCCGTCACTTAATTCAGAACATTTTTTATTAACTAAGTTTACGGTGTCCGTATCTATCAGAGATTCTTCAATAATTTTTTCATCCATTTCTGTAAGCATTCCTATCCAATTGGTATAAGGATGTCTACCTAATGACACTAATTCTTTGACAGTTATATTTTTTGATGAGGGTGATTCTGTAAGAACAATACTAAGTTGAGTTGCTATATCTAAAGTCGAGTATTCATTAAATTTTTTGTTATTTAATAATATGATACCATTTTTTTGTGGCTGTATCCTTGCAAGAGTTTTTAGTAGTGTTGATTTACCTATTCCATTGGTGCCCACAATACTTATTAATTCACCTTTATTAATTGAAAAGTTAATGTTTTCCGAAACAATAAACGTATCTTTTTTATTCGAATATCCAATAGATACATTTTTTACTTCAATAATATTATTTGAATAATTATTAGACATTAATTAGCTTTTTAAAAAAATAATTTTCGTTTTCTTACTAACAACCAAATTACAACAGGTGCTCCTAATAAAGAAGTTATAGCATTAATTGGTAACGTCAATTCTATAAAAGGTAATTGTGCTACCGTATCACAAATTAGCATCAAAACTGCACCACTTAAAAAGACAGCTGGCAATAAAACCATATGATTCGACGAGTTAAAATATTGTCTTGTCAAATGCGGTACTGCTAAACCAACAAAAGCAATTGGTCCTGCAAAGGCTGTTATACTGCCAGCCAAAAGGCTGGTAGCTACTATAATCCAAAACGTGGCTAATTTTAAATTGACACCCATACTTTTTGCATAATTTTCACCCAATAATAATGCATTTAGTGATTTTGTAGTGAGAATACTTATCCATAAACCAATTGTAATACAGAAGAATAAAATTAAAATTCCATTCCAAGAAACATTACCTAAAGTTCCAAAACTCCAAAATACAAATTGTTGTAACTGTTCTGCATTACTAAAATAAGAAAGGACTGACACCACTGCTGCGGTAACACTCCCAAACATAAGTCCGATGATGAGTATGGTCATGGTATCTTTTACTTTAAAAGTTACAGATAAGACTGCTAACAATACTAAAAAACTCCCAAATGCTGAGGCTATAACTAAACTCCAAGACCCGAGTAAAAAGCCCCCAAAACTAATCCCAAATATTCCAGTACCAAGGATCAATAATGCTACACCTAAACTAGCTCCACTGCTCAATCCTAAAACAAAAGGTCCTGCTAATGGATTTCTAAAAAGTGTTTGCATCAATAATCCAGAAACGGCTAATCCACCTCCTGCGAGTATAGCAGTTATTGCTTTAGGCAAGCGATAATCCAATATGATATATTTCCAAGACGATTTTAAAGGTTCTCCACCAAATAGACTAATGATAACTTCTCTAACAGGAATAGATACCGTTCCTAAGCTTATACTTATTATAAAAGTGATTATTAGTATTAAAATCAATACTAAAAAATAGAAGCGATATGTTTTTTGATTTTTCAATTATTTTAGTTGATCAAAAAAATAGAATTTGTGATTGGGTAACAATTCAGGATGTAAAATTTTTATAATATCTTTTAAAACAATGTCTGGACGGTTTGGTGCTAATTCAAAATAAATTAAACCACCAGTTTCTCCAACCTTATTGGTAAAACTATACACTTTTTTATTTTTAAAAGAATCGAAATATTGATATACAGCATGAGCTTTCTTTAATTGAACTAAATTTGTATAATAACTGGGGCCTATCCATATTTCAGCATGTTCAGCCTTTTCTAGAACAGATTCCAAGCTCAGAGAGTGACTTCCAGTACCCTTAGTTTTTTTCCAAAGGTAATCTCCATTTGCATCTGCTATAAATTGAGCAGCCCAACTTTTTCCTTGTGGTAAATACCAGATATCTTTGTACATAGCACCACTCAATACTGTCGGTTTCGATTTTGCATTGAATGCTATTTTTTTAGCATTTAAATATTCATTTTCAATATTTGAAAACAAACGGTTGGCTAAAGTATCCTTATCGTAAAATGCTGCAAAAAATTTAATCCATTCTGCTTTTGCTAAAGGAGAGCTCTCTGTCCAGTCTCCATTGTAGACTAGTGGAATCCCAGTTTTTTTTATTGTTTTTAGAGTTTTGTCATGATTATCGATAGCAAAACCTACAATGACATCTGGATTTAAATCTAGTAATGATTCGGTATTTAAATCTTCATTTTTACCTAATTCTTTGATAAGCCCCTGGTTAATTCTCTTTCTTGTTTTTTGTGATGAGATGTAATCTAAACTAGGAAATCCAACAAGAGTTGTATCAACCTCTAACATTTCAAGTGAAGGAATATGGGTAGTTGATGTTACTACAATTTCATTGATAGGTATGGTGATGATTTCATCAAATGATTCTGGCATTTCAAGTGGATGATCTTTTTTTACTAATGCATATCTAAACTCTTTTTCACTTCCGGGCCAAATATTTTTTACAGTAATAACTTTATATCCATCACGATATGCAATATCAAACCCTTTTGCATATTTTATAGAGGTACTATACTTGGAATGATTTGTTAAAATTTTATCATCTTTTTGTTCTTTACAAGAAATAAAAAATAAAAAGAGCAATGCTATAAAAAGTATTTTTTGCATTTTCAAAAATAATAGTATTTGTTTTGATTGTAGCAATTTTTAAAATCTTATTTTAGCATCGAAATTGGTGAGGAAATTTTCAATTGCAAAATGACCTCTTAAAAGGGAATTCGGTTCAAAACCGAAGCTGTTCCCGCAACTGTAAGTCTTTTTTGAATTATCTATTCAAAAATGTATCTCTTAAAACCACTGTTAACACGGGAAGGTTATACATAAGACAAGCCAGGAGACCTGCCTTTTTTAAATTAATTAATCGGACTTTCGGGATAAAAGTAAGAGGATATGAAAGGATTATACCTATCTATAGCGTCATTTATGTGTTCGGCATCGTTATGTGCTCAGCTAGACTCTATCCAGTATTTAAATGAAGTAGTACTCGTAGACTCTAAATTAGAAGAGTTTTCAGAAGGGTATACGCTAACTAAAATATCGGATACTGTAATTTCTAGAAACTCGGTATCCCTTAGTGATTTATTAAACTTCAATTCTGATATTTATATTAAAGAAAACGGTTACGGTATGGTAGCCTCTCCATCATTTAGAGGTACCAATGCTTCACAAACAGCAGTCATATGGAATGGAATTCCTATCAATTCAAATCTTACCGGGCAAACTGATTTAAATACTATTTTCACAGGTTCCTTGACTAATATCATTATAAGAAGTGGAGGAGGGAGTTCTCAATATGGTAGTGGTGCTGTAGGCGGAAGTATTCATTTAAATAATACTATTGATTTTACAGAGAATACCAATAATGAACTTACTATGTATTATGGTAGTTTTACTTCCGTTGGCGGTATTTTTAAAAGAAAAATGGCAACCGAAAAAAAATATTTAGATATGGCGATTGATTTTATTTCTTCAGATAACGATTTTGAATACATCGGTTTAAATCGAAAAAATCAAAATGGAGAATTTAATAAATTAAATATTTCTTTGAATGGAGGTCTTCGTTCGGATAGAAGTTCACTTATTTGGAATTCTAATTATTTTAGTGGAGCTAGAAATCTCTCAGGCACTATAACCACCTTCAATAAAGACAGTTATAAAGATGAAACTTTTCGGAACTTGTTCACTTGGAATTCAACATCAAAAAAATGGAATAATACTATAAAAGGTGCACATATTTTTGAACGATATCAATATTATCCAAATCGAGAAAACGTTTTGTATTTTGAAGGTAAATCCAATACCATAATTGGCGACTACCAATTAGAATGCAATATTAGTGAGAAAATAACGGTGAGCTCTATTTTAAATTTAACTCATATAAAAGCAGAAGGTACGAACATAGGTAATGAGAGTCGTAACACCCTGGCTGCAATATTTATATGGAAACAACTTGTATCAGATCAACTAAGTTACAATATCAATATTCGTCAAGAATTTCTGAATGATTTCGAGAATCCTTTGATAGTTTCTGTCGACACTAAATACAAAATTAGAGATTGGTATTTTCTAAAAGCAAACGCTTCTAAAAATTATCGAATTCCAACGTTTAACGATTTATATTGGAACTCTGGAGGCAATGTAGATTTAAAACCAGAGATATCCTACCAAACTGAAATAAGTAATGAATTTTATTTTAAGCATTTTCTTTTGAATTTAAATTTGTTTTATATAAACTCCAAAGACCTCATAAGTTGGCAGCCTGACATGAACGGAATGTTCTCTCCGATAAATATTTCTGAAACTGAAAATATTGGATTCGAAATGGCAGCAAAATTTTCTAAATCAATCCAAAAAAATATTTTTAATATAGGGATTAATTATGCTTATACCTCTGCAAAAAACATTGAAACAGGCAAACAATTAATGTACGTTCCTTTTCATAAAGTAACAGGAACTATCGATTATAGGATTCAACGATTCAATGCTTATTACCAGCAATTGTTCAATGGAAAAGTATTTGCAACTACAGATAATAGCACTGATTTAGATTCTTATTTAGTTGCTAATATAGGCTTAGATTACTTTTTTTTATACAAAACAATGCCTGTAAAAATTGGATTTAAATTCAATAATATTTTTAATAAGTATTACGAAAATGTTGCCTATCGGCCCATGCCAAACAGAAATATACAAACCACTATAACTTTTAAATTTTAAATATAATGAAACCACTAAAAAATCTTTTTAAAATCTTAATTATTTCAATACTAATTAGTTCCTGTTCAGATGATGATAGAATTCTCCCTTCATTAGGAGATTATGAAAACGGAATACTTGTTACTAACGAAGGACCTTTCCAAAACGGTACCGGTACAATTACTTATATTTCTGACGACTACACGACTATAGAGCAACAAGTTTTTAATCAAGTCAATTCCGAAGACCTTGGAAGCATCGTTCAATCCATAGGGTTTAATGATGAGCTAGCTTACATAGTTATCAATAATTCTAACAAAATAGAAGTTGTAAATAGATATAGTTTTGAATCTATAAGTTCTATTACTGATGGGTTAATGAATCCTAGATATTTTTTCTCATCAGGAACCAACGGTTATGTAACTAATTGGGGAGATCCTTTTGATAACACCGATGATTACATAG
>JAAEPP010000809.1 GCA_024232495.1 Flavobacteriaceae bacterium | reverse complement strand
GTGTTTGAATATGATTTCGATATGATGTTCGAACAATCTGTGTATTACCAATCTTCGGCAAAATTTTTTAAAAAAATATTTTCATTTGTAAAAAACACCAAAATGGAAGAATTTTGAAAACATGTACTTGAACAGATCGCGTCATATCCAATCAAAGATGCGACGTACTGTAACCACAAAATATGATTTTCTCTGCGCTGTTTCTTTGACATTAGTTCGCTCTGTACGCATCGAAAACACTGGATTCAACGTGCGTTTGATAGCTCTGATCCAGAAGAATGTTTTTGATATAAAGAACATGGCTGCAAGATGCGTCAAAAATTTTCAGAAGCATCTGAAGTCAACCATTTCACTCACAACTCGACGAGAGTCGTAAAAGTAGGGTAAGAGCAGTCAGTGATATGAGATCTGTCTGACATTGGTTTTTGAATTTGTTAAAAACACGTAAAATGAAAATGAAGAATTCTGTTTGTCCAGGGTTTGGGAAAACATCTTTTGCGTGTTTGAATATGATTTCGATATGATGTTCGAACAATCTGTGTATTACCAATCTTCGGCAAAATTTTTTAAAAAAATATTTTCATTTGTAAAAAACACCAAAATGGAAGAATTTTGAAAACATGTACTTGAACAGATCGCG
>JAAEPP010000808.1 GCA_024232495.1 Flavobacteriaceae bacterium | reverse complement strand
ATGGACAGAACTGTTGTAATACGTATGTTTTCAACGTTTTAGAGCAAACGGAATCGTTTTATTCCATGCGAAAGGCGTACTTTATAAGAATTAGAGGTGAACTCTTATTGCGGGGCTAAGTTTTCAGTAAGTTTCATAGGGAACTATAAGAAACCCTTGGGGTTATTAGGTCTTGGCTGTTCCAATGCACAGAAATTTAGTAATACGTATGTTTAAAATGTTTTAGAGGAAACGCAATCGTTTTATTCCATGCGACAGGCGTACTTTAAAAGAAATTGAGGTGAGCTCTTATTACAGGGCTAAGTTTTCACTAAGTTTCATGGGAAAATATAAGAAACCGTTGAAATAATAAATTCTACGTTGTTCCCATCGACAAAACTGTTGTAATACGTTTGTTTACAACGTTTTAGAGCAAACGCAGTCGTTTTATTCAAAGGAAAATGCGTACTTTATAAGAAATTGAGGTGAACTCTTATTGCGGGGCTAAGTTTTCACTAAGTTTCATGGGAAATTAATAGAAACCCTAGGTGTAATAAGCTCTAGGCTCTTCCCATGGACAGAACTGTTGTAATACGTATGTTTTCAACGTTTTAGAGCAAACGGAATCGTTTTATTCCATGCGGATGGTGTACTTTATTAGAAATTAAGGTGAACACTTATTGCGAAGCCAAGTTTTCACTAAGTCTTATTGAGAACTATAAGAAGCCCTCGGTGTAATATGTTTTAAGCTGTTCCCATGGACAGAACTGTTGTAATACGTATGTTTTCAACGTTTTAGAGCAAACAGAACCGTTTTATTCCATGGAAAATGCGTACTTTATAAGAAATTGAGTTGAACTGTTATTGCGGGGTTAAGTTTTCTCTAAGTTTCATGGGGAACTAAAAGAAACTCTTGGTGTAATAAGTTCTAAGCTGTTCCCATGAACAGAACTCTTTTAATACATATGTTTACAACATTTTAGAGCGAACAAAACCGTTTTGTTCCATGGGAAATGCGTACTTTATAAGAAATTGAGGTGAACTCTTATTGCGGGGCTAAGTTTTCACT
>JAAEPP010000807.1 GCA_024232495.1 Flavobacteriaceae bacterium | reverse complement strand
GATGGTACTTCTCCTCCTCGTTTTTCTCTTCACACACAGGTTCTATGCAGCACAGTAACGTTTGCTTACAGTTCCCCGTCACAGGAACCTGCATTTTGAACACCGACTTGGCCGGGAATCGAACCCACAACCCCTTGGACGGGAGCATGACACTCTCACCACTAAGCTACCAGAAGCAGGGATAAAAGTTTGGTACATTCATATCGTCCCAGCTTACCTGTCAGTTCAGGGCTACTGTTCAGACAATCCTGCATGCTCTCCAAACCCACCCCGAACATACTGGTAGAGCTCTTGCAAGCACTGTTGCAGAGGAGCAGTGATTTGAGGTCCATCCAATGGCCGGCGGTTCGAATCCCCGAGTCGGAACACCGTGCCCCCTATGCATTGCTGCCGGCGGGCATCCGTGCTGCGGCCCTAGTTTAGGACCTACTAGGTACATCTCCGCCTCCTAGTGGAACTGCATTAACTGCAGGAGTACCAAATTCATACGAAAGTGGTTTCCAGTGTTGGAGTAACAGGTGATGGTACTTCTCCTCCTCGTTTTTCTCTTCACACACAGGTTCTATGCAGCACAGTAACGTTTGCTTACAGTTCCCCGTCACAGGAACCTGCATTTTGAACACCGACTTGGCCGGGAATCGAACCCACAACCCCTTGGACG
>JAAEPP010000806.1 GCA_024232495.1 Flavobacteriaceae bacterium | reverse complement strand
ATTTGAAAAATAGGCCATATAAATGAAAATAAGAACGAATAAGATAAGTCTGAAAATTGTTTGCATCGGCGCCCCATAATTGAGAAGTCTTCACACGACATGATATAAACAAACTTTTGTTTGTTTGATATAGATCCAAAGCATGTGTAACAAGAAAGAGGATTTCAAGATGGCTTCCATCAAAGGTCTGTTTCCTCATTCGGTCTGAAAAAGACGAAGTTTTCATTTCATTTTTTCATTTCATTTTCAATATTTAACTAATGGGAGGGCAGCCCTATCAACACGAGTGCTGATTTTCGAGGGGCCCTCCCTTAAAAATAAATACTGTGATAATCTAAAACAATTAAAATCTAAAAGATGACCTAAAATCCTATTTACAATTTTGTTTAAAAACTATTATACAATTAAAAAACGACTGTTAAAAATTAAAGATTTAAAAATAAAAGAAACAACCCTAGCCTAAATACTTTGTTTGAAAGAATTTAGGGAGGATGCCAGCTTTGACCCAGTTGAGAGGCCATTCCACAACTTTGCGCCCCTGAAGGAGAAGCATTTTTGTCCATTTGATGTTTTCCTCATTGGAAGCCTCAAATCCGTTTCAGTATTACGGAGGCTATGTGAGGGACGAATGGAGTTTCTTTTGAAAAGACTAGAAAGGCATTGTGGAGCCAGCTCATTGAGAGATTTGTAGACCATTGTCAGAGACTCATGTCTGATGAGCTCTTCAACTGTCTTCCACCCCAATTTCGCAATTAACGGTTTGCTTGATGTGTCATAGCTGCTGTTTGTCACGATTCTTGCAGCACGGTTTTGTAGCTTTTGCAACTGATTAATTTCAGTTGTTCCAGCACAACCCCAGACAGAACAGCAGTATCGAAAATGTGGTTCTACAATGCCTGTGTAGAGAATTTTCAAGGTTTCTAAAGGCAAAAATGACTTGGCATGTTTTAGAAAACCTATTGCCCTAGAAATCTTGGAAGAAACTGATTTGATGTGTTCCTTCCAATCCAAAGAGTTATCTATTTGAACACCCAGGTATTTTGTTTTTTTGACTATTTGAAGTTCATTTTCATGAATCTTCAAATCCAGGCCTTCATCGAGACTCTTAAGGATAT
>JAAEPP010000805.1 GCA_024232495.1 Flavobacteriaceae bacterium | reverse complement strand
TGATGTAGATATGACCTCTCCTATACCAATTCATTCATTAAAAGGCATAATAGAAAAAATAATTCAAAAAAAAGAAAACCCTCTATTTTCAAGTTTAGACCAACTAAGCGATGTTCGAAATTTTGGCGCTATCATTAGAACTGCAGAATGTACAGGAGTTGATGCCATAATAATCCAAAAAAAGGGTGGAGCACCCGTAACTGGCGACACAATAAAAACCTCAGCTGGAGCAATTTTTAAAATTCCTATTTGTAAAGTTGATCACATTAAAGATGCTATTTTTTATCTTAAAGCTAGTGATATCATTACTATTGCAGCTACAGAAAAAACCAACGAAACTATCTATGATTTAAGTTTAAATAAACCTTTAGCCGTTATTATGGGTTCAGAAGGGAAAGGAGTTTCAAAATCTGTATTAAACATTGTAGATTACAAAGCTGCGTTACCTTTATTGGGAGAAATAAACTCCCTTAATGTTTCTGTTGCATGCGGTGCTTTACTTTACGAAGTACTTAGACAAAGAAATTTATAGATCATTCTCTCTTTTTGATTTCTTTTTTTTTAAAATATAATTGACATTGGTTGTAGTTTGTGTGATATCTTCAACGTCAATTTTGGTTTCAATAAAATTACCATCTTCATCAAAATTTTTCATAAAAGGATCGTTACTTGGATCGTAATCTTCTTTTTGCCAAGCATATTTTTTATTTGGAAGCGACTGTTTATTGAAAATAAATGCAAAAACAACACCCACTAGAAAGCCTGATAAGTGTCCCTCCCATGAAATTTTTGGATCTGTCGGAAAAATATACCAAATAAAACTTCCATATAAAAAAATAACTCCAAAAGACAAGGCTGTTAATTGATATTGCTTTGATAAGATTCCTCTAAACATTAAAAAAGCCGTCAACATATAGATGACTCCACTTGCACCTATGTGGTTAGAGGGCCTACCAATAAACCAGGTTAAGAGACCGGTAAGCAATAAGCCGTAGATTAATACTTTCCATCTAATCGATCTATAAAAATAGAACAAAGCAGAACTCAATACTATCAGAGGTATCGAATTATTAAATAAATGCTTGGTATCACCATGAATAAATGGACTAAAAAGAATCCCTCGTAAGCCTTCAAATTTTCTAGGGTAAATTCCTAAATAGTTAAAGTTAAAATTAAATCTAGATTCTATCCAAAAAACTACAACTATAGATAGTAATATTAATAGAGGATACAACAAGACATCATTCGAATAATACAATTCATTTTTACGACTCATACTCATTTAACTTCAAAAAACAAACCTAAATTAAAAATTCGGTTAAATTGTCAGTTATCGCATTTGATTAAAATTGTATTTTTACAACGATGAGTATTCCTTTAGCAGAACGAATTAGACCAAAAAAATTAGAAGATTATCTAAGCCAGAAACACCTGGTGGGTAAAAATGGGACCCTTAAGGCGCAGCTAGATAACAATATGCTTTCTTCTATGATATTTTGGGGACCCCCAGGTACAGGAAAAACTACCTTAGCAACAATTTTAGCTGAAGAATCTGATAGGCCTTTCTATATGTTAAGTGCCATTGAAAGTGGAGTTGCTGCTATTAGAGAGGTTATAGAAAAAGCAAAAACTAGTGATACACTTTTCTCTACTAAAAATCCCATACTATTTATTGATGAAATACATAGATTTAGTAAATCTCAACAAGATTCCCTACTAAAAGCAGTAGAAAAAGGCTGGATCACTTTATTTGGAGCTACTACTGAAAACCCAAGTTTTGAAGTAATTCCAGCACTCTTATCTCGATGTCAAGTCTACATCTTAAATCCTTTTACAAAAAAAGATTTAGAGCAACTGTTAAGCCGTGCTTTAGTCGAAGATGAGTTCTTGTCTAAAAAAAGAATTAAACTAAAGGAAACAGAGGCTCTCATGCGTTTATCTGGAGGTGATGCAAGGAAACTTTTAAATATACTTGAGTTGGTCGTTCTTTCAGAAAGCTCGGATACAGTTACGCTAACTAATGATATGGTTTTGAATAAAGTTCAAAACAATACCGTCTTATATGACAAAACTGGTGAACAGCACTATGACATCATATCTGCATTTATTAAATCGATTAGAGGAAGTGACCCAAATGCAGCTCTTTATTGGCTCGCAAGGATGGTTGAAGGTGGCGAAGATTTAAAATTTATTGCTAGAAGATTAATCATTTTAGCTTCTGAAGATATTGGAAATGCAAATCCAACCGCATTGGTTCTTGCTAATTCAACTTTTCAAGCTGTCACGACCGTTGGTTATCCTGAAGCTCGTATCATACTAAGTCAATGTGTAGTTTATTTAGCCTCTTCTCCAAAAAGTAATGCTTCTTATCTGGCAATCAAAGAAGCGCAAAAAATTGTTAAACAAACTGGGGATCTTCCAGTTCCATTGGCTATTAGAAATGCTCCTACAAAACTTATGCAAGAATTAGGGTATGGAAAACAATACCAGTATGCTCATGATTATGAGGGTAATTTTGTGAAACAAGAATTTTTACCTGAACAACTAAAAGGTCAGCAAATTTATAATCCAGGAAAAAATAAAAAAGAGAATGAATTTAGAAACTATCTCAAAGGTCTTTGGAAAGACAAATATGATTATTAATCTTGAAATTGAAAGTTTACTTTATCCTCTCCCTCCCCTATAATCATATTATAAAACTCATCAAATTCTACTTTTAATTTTTTCTGTTGAGAATCTTCAAAAATAATTGTAGCGTCTTTGAGGATTATCTTTCCTTTTAATAACAAATCATTGTTTGCTCCCGCTTCTTCTTGATATAAAGTATACCCAGAAACCGTTTTTCTCAATAAAAAACTTTTATTTGACTGAATGTAACTTGTATAAGTCGATTTTGGAAGATTAGCTATTGCTTGCGGATTAGTAACTAGATTATTTTTTTGAGGGACTTCTAATTGCAAGGTTTTGTTTTCTACCTCCTTTTGGTGAATCTCCATAGAAATAAATTCTTCAAAAGCTTCTCTCATAGATTCGTAATAAGCCTTCTTGTAGTCTTTAATTTTACTTTTACCAAACTTAGTTCTGTATACTTCATTTCCATTACCATCGCTGAGTACAAGTTGAATTTTTGTAATAATAAAACCCGGAGTTCCCTCTGCCTCAACCCATAAACCATCACATCGCTTGACATTTACAGGTACTTCAGCATTAAAAAAAGCATGAAATCCATATTTATTAAATAAAAATTTTGTGAGGGAGTTTAATTGGTATTTATCTTTTTCATTCTGAAATTCAAACTGCTCAGAAATTACCATATACGTATAATCATTTAACGATTTTTGAGAATAACTATTAAAAGTAAACGCCAAACAAAAAAATACAACTAAAAGAACATTATTTATTTTCATCTATGATTATGTTTAAACCCATTTGTAAAGATACACTTTTTGCTTTGGCAAAGTTACTGTACCATTGCAGGTTATTGGCAACAATATAAAAATTTAGCAGTTTAATATTTGCTACCAATCCTAAACCAATATTATTGTAGGAATAGGAATCTGCTGTATAGGTCGTTTTAAATGTTAAATAATCTGATATTTTTCGGTAATAAAATAATGTAGCTGCAAATTGGGGACCTTTGGGTCTGAACATATTGAAAAATTGTACACCAACCGATTGGTTGTATTTTTGATTTTCTCCCGTGTTCAAACAATCACAACCTTCATCCCCACCAGCAGGTCTTCCAAAATTATATTTCAACGAGGCATACGCTTTTAAAGGTCTCATCTGTGAGTACGAATCATAAATACTATCCAATAGAAATGCTTCTTCAATTTCGTCAATTAAATCATCGTAATAAGGAGGCGCAGAATTTCCACTCCCGATAGGTGGAAACAATAACTCAATACCATCTAATGTATATTCTCCATTAATAGCATAACTCTCGACATCTTTAGTATGAAAGATAGCTCCTAAATCAATAAAACTTGCGCTTGCAGTCCATTTTTCATTAATTTCATAGGTAGCTCCTAAATCGACTCCTACACCTAAATTTCCACTAAAAAAAGCCCTACTTAAAATTGTATTAGTTACTGAGCCACCTTCTAAATCATTTAATGAAGCTATTCCTGAAGTATTTAGACTTAAATTAATATTACTAATTAGATGCTCGTAGATATTATTTCCAGATTCACTAATTCTTGTTTCAAAAGTTCCTGAATTATCGGTACTACTAAAACTAAGTAGA